>NZ_JBMLRC010000104.1:0-20319 GCF_049241225.1 Emticicia sp. | reverse complement strand
CATGCAAACCCAAACTTGGATACGCTCAGCTAAATACGATTTGAGTTTTATTATTGCTCCATCGTTTTTGGCGGTTTTATTGCTTTTTTTCTTTCCCGAAAGTTGGCTTTGGTCAAACGAAATGCCAAACTGGGCGTGGTTTGCAATGGTGTTATTGATTGATGTTTCGCATGTTTATAGTAGTCTTTATCGCACTTATTTCGATAAAGTTTCTCTGCAAAAGCATAGAAAACTATTATTTTTTACGCCAATTTGGGTGGTTTTTGTGGCTGGTAGCATTCATTATTTTTCTGAGGCTATCTTTTGGCGATTGGCTGCTTATTTGGCCGTTTATCATTTTATTCGCCAGCAATATGGTTTTCTGAAACTTTATACTCGCACCGAAGGTATTAAGCAAATTGATGTTTGGATGATTTATATCGTCACGGTTTTTCCGATGATTTATTGGCATTTGTCAGCACCTCGCAATTTTATGTGGTTCACGGCCAAAGATTTCCTGTTTTATACGAATCAAAATTTGGCCAATTTACTGAAATACGCTTTCTGGGTTTGGGTGATAATCTACTACTTCTTGACCGTTAAGGAATATCTTCAAACTCGACAAATCAATTTGCCTAAGACCCTACTGATTTTATCTACGATGCTTACTTGGTATCTCGGAATTGTCTATTTCAATGGCGATATGGCCTTTACAATGCTCAATGTCGTGGCTCATGGCGTACCGTATATGGCTTTGGTATATGCTACCGAACAAAAGAAATCCTACAAAAAAACTGGCTTTTGGAAGTTGCTTTTCTCCAATGTAGGTATTCTTATTTTTATTGGAATTTTGTTTTCTTTGGCCTATATTGAAGAAGGTTTTTGGAATGGACTCGTTTGGCACGAATATGATGAGTTTTTTGCCTTGTTCCCGACCATCAATCTCACAGATAATCTTTGGCTTTCTATCACAATCGCCTTATTATCAATGCCTCAGCTTACGCATTATATTCTCGATGGCTACATTTGGAAGCGGGATTTTTAGTTTTTCAGCCGATTTCAAACATGGTAGACGCTCAAGGTTAAGGACTCCGATAAGTTAATAGTAGGTCAATCAGATTATTATAAAACTATCATCTATAATTTTTAAAATAGATATAAAATATAAGCGATAGCTAATAGCTTAAGATTGAATGCTTTAATTATTGTAAACAATTCATACTAAGAATTTTGCCCAAATAAGTTAAGTAAACGCTTTGAAATGAATTATATGATTAGAAGTATTATCAAATGTCTTTTATTCTCTTGGATGATAGTAATTGCTTTTCATTCGTCATTATTTGCTCAAAAAAGACCTAAACCACGAATCATAATTAGCACCGACATCGGCGGAACCGACCCCGACGATAATCAGTCAATGATTCATTTGATGATGTATTCTGACCTGTTTCAGATTGAAGGTTTGATTTCTTCGCCTTTTGGAAAAGGACGAAAAAAAGACCTTTTGGATATGATTGATTTATACGAAAAGGATTTTCCGAAGCTGAAAAAATATAATTCAAAGCTGATGAAACCCGATGCACTGAGAGCCGTTTGTAAACAAGGAGAAACAGAATCGGCTCCGTATTTAGGTTACAGAAAATCATCCGAAGGTTCAGATTGGATAATTAAATGTGCGAAAAAGAAATCGAACCAACCGCTTTGGGTGTTGGTTTGGGGAGGCTTGGAAGATTTGGCCCAAGCCCTGCATGATGCTCCCGAAATTAAAAGCAAAATAAGGGTATTTTGGATTGGTGGCCCCAATAAAAAATGGAGTATCAATGCCTATTCATATATTGTGGAACATCACCCCAACCTCTGGATGATAGAGTCCAATGCCACGTATCGAGGTTGGTTTATGGAGGATGAAAATGCCCCAGCTAACATGCACGATGCAGCATATTACGAGAATTTTATCAAAAGTCGGGGCATAATGGGTGCTGATTTTATCAATTATTACAAAGGTTATATCAAAATGGGCGATACACCTTCGTTGGCCTTTTTGATGAAAGGAAATGCCAATAATCCATCGAATGAAAGTTGGGGTGGGACATATACACCCATTACGCACAGTTCAAGACATATTTTTGAGAGAAACACCACCAAAGCAGATAGTTTTCCTGCCTACGGTGTGGTTGAATGGCGGTTTAAAGGCCCTAATATTTCAATTCCTGCTGATTCATCTTGCTTTTCACTTGAAATACAAAAACAAGAATGGCCAGGTTATTACCTTGGTAACGGGGTTTATGGAGTGCGATATTCATCCAAAAAACCAGAGGTTAGTTCGTATATTATTCACAGTAAGATCAAGGAATTAGACGGACAAAAAGGTGAATATACCAGTACTGCCCCGTGGCCTGGTAAGCCCAATAAAGATGATTATAAACTGGGGAAACATTGGTACGGTGATTTACCCAATCCTGAATATTTTTTGGATGGTCAGCAAGGAGCAAAAACAATTTCTAAACATCGAAAAGCGTATCTTAGTGATTGGGCAAAACGCTGGGAATGGCTGAAATAAGCTTTTAAATTTAACCTTAAATCTTATTATAAATGAAAATTTTCAAACTACTAATTATCATACTTTTTTGTACGAAACTCTACGCCCAAAATACCAAGCCAAGAGTAATAGTTTTGACCGATATTGAAAATGAACCAGACGATGCGATGTCAACGGTGCGTTTTCTTACCTACTCCAATCAGTTTGAGGTGGAAGGCTTGGTCGCTACTACCTCTGTTCATCAAAAAAACAAGGTTGCTTCGTGGCGACTTAAAGAAATTGTAGAAGCTTACGGAAAAGTGCAGCCAAATCTTTCGCTTCACGAGTCGGGCTATCCAACAGCCGAAAAACTCCTTTCGCTCATAAAAGATGGACGGGCCGATTATGGTATGCAGGCAGTGGGTAAAGGTATGGATTCTGATGGTTCTGAGTTAATTATTCAATCTGTTGACCGTGCCGACGCTCGCCCAGTTTGGGTACTGGTTTGGGGCGGTCCTAATTGTTTGGCACAAGCTCTTTGGAAAGTAAAAAATACCCGAAATGCCAAAGAAGTTGAGAAATTTGTGGCAAAATTACGAGTTTACACTATTTCAGACCAAGATGATAGCGGCCCGTGGATTAGAAAGACATTTCCGAAACTATTCTACATTGCCAGTCCAGGGTTTCATGCTTTTGGTGGATATCATTTTGCCACTTGGTCGGGTATCAGTGGTGATAAATTTCATGGGCGATTTGCGGGAGGGAATTTCAGCATCGTTGATAATCCGTGGCTTGATACGCACATTCGCAGCAAAGGACCTTTGGGGCAGCAATATCCTTTTGCGAAGTTTTTAATGGAGGGTGATACCCCAAGTTTTTTGTATTTGATAAACAATGGTTTAGGAAATTCAGAAAATCCAAATTGGGGAAGCTGGGGTGGTAGATACGAATTTTATCAACCCCGAACAGAAAAGTGGTTTTTAGAACCAGAAACTCGCCCATTATGGACTGATGCCGAAGATGAAGTTTTTGGGGCAGATAGCAGTTGGCACACCAGTAATAAGGCAACCATTTGGCGTTGGCGTGAAGCTTTTCAGAATGATTTTGAAGCTCGAATGGATTGGAGCATCAAGCCTTACAAAGAGGCCAATCACCCACCAGTTGTGAAAATCGGTAGTGAAAGATATATAAAAGCCAAAGTAGGTGATAAAGTTAATCTAAGTGCCGAAGGCTCAACCGACCCAGATGGAAACGCACTTTCATACAAATGGTTTTATTATCCAGAAGCTGGAACATTTACTATTGCAACCGCCCGCACCGGAATTCCATTAAAAATTGAAGATGCCGATAAAGAAAAGGCATGGTTTACCGTACCAAAAAGCATCCGTTTAGGTACAATGCACATTATTTTGGCTGTGACTGATAATGGAAAACCTGCTCTGACTCGTTATGAGCGAGTGATTGTGGAGGTTGAACCTTGAGAATATTGTGATTTATTTTTCTAAATATTATTATTTATCAAATGACCTTTCCCAATGCCAAACCGGCAAAAGTTGGGTGATTTCTAATCACGTTAGGAGTAAATCTGAATTTTAGATAAAACTCTTTATCAATTTTTTTGGTAAAGTGAGTTCTAAAACCCAAAATTGGCATTGCATACTCAATATTGCCAATAGTTCCTTGATTCGAATGGAAGATTTGACCATAACCGATTTCTAAGAATGTTTCATTTCTTAATTTCGGGTTAGGTTTGCATGGGTCTCTTCGTTTAGCTGGTTTATTGAGTAGATAATTATAAGAAATGGCATGTGGGAATGACCATTGGTCTTCAATCGTTGACATAATTCCTATACCAACTTGCAAACTAAAAAAGCCTCTTTGAGTGCGATGCAAGGCGTAGTCAAAATTGAGCGAACCAAAAGGGCTAATTCCGAAGGCTTCTAAAGAGATACCTTTTTGATGTTTCTCGATAGAATGTTCTTGTCCAAAACTAATGAATGGTAGGAAGTAAAGTAGGTAGATTTGTGGCTTTTTCATGTAGATTCTTTTTTTCAGAACGTACAGAATTTTCTCAAATTGTATTTTAAGGAAGACTTTGCTTAGATGGTGAAGTCTTCCTTAATTTTTTATTACAAATTCTTCTTCTTCAATTCACTAACCGCAAAATTGGCAGCACGAGCCGTGAGAGCCATGAAAGTAAGCGAAGGGTTTTGATTGCCAATGGATGTCATGCAAGCACCGTCGGTAACGAATACATTTTTGCAAGCGTGTAATTGATTCCATTCATTGAGTAGCGAAGTTTTTGGGTCTTTGCCCATTCTTACGCCACCCATTTCGTGAATATCTAAGCCTGGGTTTTGTTTACTATCAAACATATTGATGTTTTTACAGCCTGCTTTTTCGAGCATTTCGGAGGCTTGCACATGAAAATCTTTCATCATTTTGTGGTCATTCTCATCATAACCAATGGAAGTAATTAATTGCGGCACGCCCCACGCATCTGTTTTATCTTTACTCAATCTTACATGGTTTTCTTTTTTCGGAATTGTCTCGCCTTGCATCTGTATATATACACTCCAAGTATCGCCTGGGTGTGTAAGATTTTCCTTGAAATCAGCTCCAAATGCTTCGGGTTGAGAGCCTCGTTGCCACGAGCCACGTCCTGCCGAAAACGCCACCATATAGCCACGCTGAAAATCGGTTTCTTGTTTTTCAACATTTCTGAATGATGCCATAAATGCTGAAGTTGGTCGGCGACCATAGTAATATTTATCGGTATAACCCTCGAAAGTTGCTCCACCTTGCCCACGATACTGATGAAAAGCAATGTATTGTCCTAAAACTCCGCTATCATTTCCCAGCCCATTTGGGAAACGATTAGAGGTGGAATTCAATAAAATCAAATTAGAATTGAGAGCTGCGGCATTGACAAATATAATACGAGCCTTGTAATCAATGCTTTCTTTGGTGTTGGTGTCAATCACTCGTACGCCCGACGCTTTGCCGTTGGCGGCCCCCCCCAGCTTTTCATCATAAATAATCGAATGAACAACTGAGTTTGGTCGAATGGTCAGTTTACCAGTTTTGGCAGCCCACGGCAGGGTAGAGGAATTTGAACTGAAATATCCACCAAATGGACAACCACGCTCGCACAAACTGCGAGCTTGGCATTGACCACGCCCTTGTTTGGCGTGAATTTCGTTGGGTTTTGTCAAATGAGCACACCGACCGATAATCACTTGGCGGTCTTGGTAGTGCTTTTTTACGGCCGACTGAATGTGTTTTTCAACACAATTTAATTCCCAAGCTGGTAAGAACTCTCCATCGGGAAGGTTTTTGATATTGTCTTTATTTCCCGAAATTCCTGCAAAACGTTCCACATGGCTATACCACGGAGCAATATCTTTGTATCTGATTGGCCAATCTACCGCAAAACCATCACGGGCAGGAGCTTCAAATTCGTAGTTGCTCCAACGTTGGGTTTGTCTTGCCCAAAGCAAAGATTTACCACCAACTTGGTAGCCTCGAATCCAATCGAAAGGTTTTTCTTGAATGTAAGGGTGCTGTTCGTCTTTTACAAAAAAATGCTGCGTTGCTTCCGAGTAAGCATAGCAACGATTCACGATGGGATTTTTCTGTAAATCTTCTTTTGTATCTCGTAGTCGATGCTCAAACTCCCAAATGTTTGTCATGGAAGTTGGGTAATCTTTCACGTGTTCGACCATTCCGCCACGTTCTAGAACGAGGGTTTTTAGTCCTTTTTCGCAGAGTTCTTTGGCAGCCCAGCCACCACTAATACCCGAACCGATTACGATTGCATCATAAGTTGTGTTTTTATCAGCGTCTATATTGAAATTCATAGTTTTGTTGGTTGAAGGAATAGCAAAATTATCAGAATTTCGGAGAAGGACAAGTGTAAAATGTGTGTTTAAGAAAATTCATTTCCCTTTCGTAACGTTGTCGAGCCACATATCATTTTTTAACATTTCATTTGGCTGAAACGCTGTTATTTCGAGTGATTTATGTTGTTTTTTTACCGCACAGTGGTTATAGTTTGTACCTCAAAATATTTGCGGACAATTATTCTTCTGAAAATTGATTGTATTTGAAAATCTACGCAGAACCAACACGGATAATTTTAAAAACCAAAATTATGATAAAAAGCTATTACTTTACATTTTTACTGTTTCTGACAACACAACTGGTTTATAGTCAGACGATTGAAAAAATAATTGGCCAAGTGCAGAACGAAAAAAAAGAACCAATTATTGGAGCAACGGTCATTCTTTCTAAAGCTAAAACCAATAAACTCATCAAGTCAACTTTTACGGATGTTGATGGGAAATTTGAATTTGAAAAATTAAAAGAAGACACCTGCAAAATCACGGTTTCGTATATCGGTATGCAGCCATACGTTGCCGAAAATATCATTTTATCAGCTTCAAACGCAAATGTCGATTTAGGGATTATTTCACTTTCGGAAGCTAGCAAAAACTTACAAGAAGTGACTGTCAAGGCTCAAAAATCGTTCGTAGAAAAGAAGATAGACCGAGTTGTGATAAATCCCGATGCTTTGATTGGTAACGCTGGTACAACTTCGCTCGAAATCTTAGAAAAAGCTCCAGGGGTGCAGGTCGATGTGAATGGTTTGATTACGCTCAAAGGGAAATCAGGCGTAGTAGTTTTTGTTGACGATAAACCGACTTATTTAGCAACCGCCGATTTGGCTGGTTATTTGCGTTCGTTGCCCGCAGGTTCGGTCGAAAGTATAGAAATCATGACCAATCCACCAGCCAAATATGATGCCGCAGGAAATGCAGGTGTGATAAACATCAAGCTAAAAAAGAACCAAGTGAAAGGTTTGAATGGCGGAATTAATTTGGGTTACGGGCAAGGGCGATACGCTCGAACCAATAATAGTGTCAATTTCAATTACCGCATTAATAAGTTCAATTTCTTTACCAATGCCAGTGTAAATCAAAACAATACGTACCAAGATTTAACTATTAATCGCCTTTATTTTACGCCCGAGGGTGCTTATTCATCGGCTTTTAGTCAAAATTCTTATATCAAACGCCAATTGGGGAGCAATAATCTCAAATTGGGTCTTGATTATTATGTATCGAAAAAATCTACTTTGGGACTTGTTTTGAATGGTTTTTATAATCCAACTTTTGTGCCTACGACCAACAAAGCACAGATTTTGAACCAAAATAACCAAGTCGTAAGCATCATTGAAGCATTTAGCCCGAACGATAGAAAATGGAAAAATGGCAGTATAAACTTAAACTACGCCCTTAAAATTGACTCTTTGGGTAAAGAATTAACATCAAATTTTGACGTGATTCAGTATAGCTCAACCCAAGACCAACAACTCACAAATACCATTTTCACGCCCGAAAGAGTTTTGGTTGGTCAAACCGTTTTAGGCTCATCGCTTCCTGCCGAAATCAATATCAAAACCGCTAAAATTGATTACGTAAATCCGCTAAAAGGTGGAGCAAAATTTGAAACTGGAATAAAGACAAGTTTTATAAAGACCGATAACACCGCCGATTTTTTTGATATAATTAATAGTCAAGAAATTCCTAACTATGAATTTTCTAATCGTTTCAAATACAATGAAAATATTAATGCGGCTTATGTAAATTACTCAAAAAATTGGAAAAGATTATCGTTGCAAGCAGGATTACGTTATGAAAATACAAGTATCAAAGGCAATCAGCTGGGCAATAAAATGACCAAAGATTCCACGTTTACGAGGGCCTATAATAGTTTGTTTCCAACGTTTTACCTACAATATCAGTTAGATAGCACACAAACGCACCAACTCGGTTTTTCAGCTGGACGAAGAATCGACCGCCCAAATTATCAAGACCTAAACCCATTTACTTATCCGCTTGATAGATACACCTATTACGGAGGAAATCCATTTTTGCAACCAACGTATTCTTATAATTTCGAGGTTTCGCACACTTACAAAAACTTCCTGACAACTTCGTTGGAATACAGTATTTCTAAAAATCTCATCTTTGAAACCAACGAACAGCGAGGTACAATTTATTACAGTCGCCCAGGGAATTTCGGAGAATTTACTTCTTATGGAATTTCAGTAAACGGTAATTTTACCATCAATAAATGGTGGACACTCCAACTTTATACAGAACTGAAGAACCAAGATTATAACACCAAAGTTTACGGTCAAACCCTCGATGAAAGTAGATTTTATTGGTATGTTGGCCCAACCAATCAGTTCAAAATCAATAAAAAATTATCGGCCGAATTAGCAGGAAACTACCAAACAAGAGTGTTGGCAGGACAGTTTCTGACGATTCCAGTTTGGTCGATGCGAGCAGGGATTTCGCAGAAAATCTTGAAAGACAAAGGCACATTTCGTATAAATGTTTCTGATATTTTCTACACTAACCAACCAGGCGGAGACATTAGAAATATCGCTAATGCTCAAGCCAATTGGCTAAGTTATCTCGATAGCCGAGTCGTAACGTTCTCATTTGCTTACCGATTCAGCAAAGGTAAAACCCTCAATGCACGCCAATCAGGTGGCTCAGAAAGTGAGAAAAGTCGGGTGAAGTTGTAGGAGGTTTAGAGAAAATTTAAAAGATACCTTTCCAGTTAAATTGTTGAAAAAGGAATAATAGATTGCATCATCGCAATTTAGTCCGTAGGACTTTTATATTGGTAGCATAAAGTATATAAGGTATAACAAGAATGCCGTAGGTATTCAACAAATGACGGTTTAGTTGAGTACCTACGGCATTCTGAAAATTGACCAAATCATAGATTCTACGGCAGCGGTCGCCCGTCGATATGAATGTCCTGCGGACTATAGAGTTGAATAATTTAATGGGAATATATACGATATAAAAGCGGTTGTATTTTGAATCACTAATCAAAATACAACCGCTTAATTTTTGGTAAATATATTTTACTCGAATACTTTCTTCAAATCAATATCAATATTTAGGGTTTTATCTTTCAGTATTTCGTCTCCGTGATAAAACTCATAATGAGTAGGACTATCATAAACTAAAATTGCCTGTAAAGTCGGAATCACAATCCAGCAAGATTTTACGCCAAAATTAAAGTAAGGTTCGAGTTTTTCGACCAATTCCTTTATGCTTTGTGAAGCTGATTGAATTTCTATCACAAGCAAAGGTGCATCTTCACGGCGTGCAGGGTCATTCTTGAAATCAAGTGCCTGTTGAGGATAAATAGCTAAATCTGGCGTTGTATTCCATGGTTTAGTAGCCAAAGTAACGCTAAAAACAATACGAAATAGATTTGAAATTTTTGATTTTAATTCAAAACCTAAGTTTACTTTTATTGAACCACTGAGAGTGGTATGATATGGTCGAATGTCTTCAATTACATCATTTGCAATCATAGGTTTTCTCATTTTTTCAAATTTACTAAAAAACAAACTCGATACTCAAAATTTGATTAATTTTTTGGTTTTCCTTAATTATTTAAATAAAATCCCCTTTTTTCTTCTAAATTTGGGCTAAAATTAACATTCATTTTAGCATTTAGAAAAGTGGCCCGACCTTCAAAAGAAGAATTAGTAAAGCAAATCAAGGAAACTCCCTTAAACCGTCAATATAACCAAATCAAGTCAAAATACCCTGGGGCGATGTTGTTGTTTCGGGTGGGTGATTTTTACGAAACATTTGGCGAAGATGCCATTCGTGCCTCAAAAATCCTCGGAATCGTACTTACTCGCCGCAATAATGGCGGAGCTCAAGAAGAA
Organism: Emticicia sp.; assembly: GCF_049241225.1. Classification (NCBI taxonomy): domain Bacteria; kingdom Pseudomonadati; phylum Bacteroidota; class Cytophagia; order Cytophagales; family Leadbetterellaceae; genus Emticicia; species Emticicia sp. Next base: position 10,054 of record NZ_JBMLRC010000104.1, on the reverse strand, counting down.
TTGGCGGGTTTTCCGCATCACTCGCTCGATACCTATTTGCCTAAACTCGTTCGTGCGGGCGAACGTGTAGCCATCTGCGACCAACTCGAAGACCCATCAACCGCCAAAGGCATTGTGCGTCGTGGAGTTACCGAACTTGTTACGCCTGGGGTTTCGTTCAACGATAATGTATTGAACCACAAACAAAACAATTATCTAGCTTCTATTCACTTTGCCAAACCCGATTATTTTGGTGTTTCGTTTCTCGATGTTTCAACGGGCGAATTCCTCACAACCGAAGGAAACACCGCTTACATAGATAAATTATTACAGAGTTTTGCACCCTCAGAAGTGCTTTATTGCAAAAAGCACCGAGGCGAATTTCAAACACTTTTCGGAGATAAATTCAATGAGTTTACGTTTGAAGATTGGGCTTATAATTTCGATTTTGGCTATAATTTGCTCCTAAATCACTTCAAAGTAGCTACTTTGAAAGGTTTTGGCGTAGAAACCATGCCCGATGGAATCATTGCGGCGGGTGTAATTTTGCGTTATTTGTCTGATACTGAGCATAAGGAAATGGGACATATTTCCCGCATTACCCGCCTCGATGAAGATAAATACGTTTGGCTCGATAAATTCACGATTCGTAACCTCGAATTAGTTTTTGCCCAGCACGATGGTGGTGTTCCATTGATTCAGATTCTCGACCATACAATCACACCGATGGGAGCGAGACTGCTCCGAAAATGGTTGGTTTTACCGCTCAAAGAGCGTTCACTCATTCAAGAAAGACTTGATACAGTTGAGTTTTTTGTGAAAAATGAAGAGATTCTGGAACAACTTTCTGCACTCCTCAAACCAATCGGTGATTTAGAAAGATTGATTTCAAAAGTTGCGGTTCGTCGCATCAATCCACGAGAATTGGTTTCTTTGAAACGAGCATTGGTACAAATCGAACCGATCAAAAAGCAATTGGCTTTGGGTAGTGAGAAATTCTCGGTGCTTCAAAAATACATCAATCAACTCACTGATTGTCAGTATTTGATTGAGAAAATAGAAAAGGAATTGCGTGACGATGCCCCAGTTGTGACCAACCAAGGAAACATGATTAAATCGGGCGTTGATGCCGAACTTGATGAATTACACAAAATTGCTTTTTCAGGAAAAGATTTTTTGATTGAAATTCAAAATCGAGAATCAGCTCGTACGGCGATTCCTTCTTTGAAAATTTCTTATAATAAAGTTTTTGGTTATTATCTTGAAGTTTCAAATGCACACAAAAGCAAAGTTCCACCCGAGTGGATTCGTAAACAAACGCTCGTCAATGCCGAGCGATACATTACGGAAGAACTAAAAATTTACGAAGAAAAAATCCTGACGGCCGAGTCAAAAATCTTTGAAATTGAATATCGAATATTCAATGAATTAGTTTTGACTGCCAATGAGTTTGTGGCACAAATTCAACAAAATGCCCGTGTGATTTCTATTCTTGATGCACTTTCTTCGTTTGCTAAAGTGGCTCAGAAAAACAATTACTGCAAACCACAAGTATCTGATAATAAGGTGCTTAATATCAAAGAAGGCCGCCACGCAGTTATCGAGCAGCAACTTCCTTTGGGCGAAGCCTATATTCCAAATGATTTGTATTTGGATGACCAAACCCAGCAAATCATTATCATTACTGGGCCAAATATGGCGGGTAAATCGGCCTTGCTTCGACAAACCGCTTTGATTTCACTCATGGCACAAGTGGGTAGTTTTGTGCCAGCTCAAAGTGCCGAATTGGGAATCGTCGATAAGATTTTTACAAGGGTAGGAGCGAGCGATAACCTTTCTCGTGGCGAATCGACATTTATGGTTGAAATGACCGAAACCGCTTCAATTCTGAATAATTTGAGCGATAGAAGTCTGATAATCATGGATGAAATCGGTCGAGGTACAAGCACTTACGATGGCGTAAGTATTGCGTGGAGTATCGCAGAATATTTGCATAATCACCCAAAATGCAAGCCTTACACGCTCTTTGCTACGCACTATCACGAGCTCAATCAACTGGCCGAAGATTTTAGCCGAATCAAAAACTTTAATGTTTCTGTAAAAGAACTCAATAATAAAGTTGTATTTTTACGTAAGCTCAAAGAAGGAGGCAGCGAGCATAGCTTCGGAATTCACGTGGCACAAATCGCAGGAATGCCACAATCGGTGGTGCTTCGAGCCAACGAAATTTTGCACCATCTCGAAAAAGACCATATCAAGGAAGACAATAAAGAGCGAATAAAAGAAGCTCCAAAGAATAATTTTCAACTAAGTTTCTTCGAGCCAGAAGACCCTAAAATTGAAGAATTGAAAGCAAAACTAAAAGCAATAGACGTAAATACACTTTCACCAATTGAGGCCTTACTAAAACTCAACGAATTGGTGAAATTAGTATAAACGGATTGCATAATTTATCATTATCCATTAACAATTATCCATTCATACAATGGCATCATTCAACATCGACTACCCGGGTTCGTCTAATGAATTTGTAGTAAACGCAACCAAAGCTATTCAAAATAAAGGCGGTATCTTTCAAGGAAATGCAAATGCTGGTTCGTTTAGTTTGCAGACACTTATTGGAGCTGTAAAAGGTAATTATAAAGTTATTTCAGACCCAAGTAGCCCACAAACGAAGGTAGAAATTACAATTACCAAAAAGCCGATGATTGTACCGATGAGTAAGATTCAAGAGGTTATTTCGTCATATTTCTGATAAATCAGTAGCACAATTCTCCGAATTGTGTTCTATAAACCTTAAAGGCACAATTCGGAGAATTGTGCTACAACTATGAAAAAACTTATTCTAATATCCGTCCTTGCGTTAGCATTTATTGCCTGCAAAGACAAAACCGATAAAGCCCGTGAGATTGTCGATAAAAGCATCGAGGCTCACGGTGGAGCAAAGTACGAAAACTTTACGGCCGAATTTGATTTTCGTAAGTTTCATATAAAACTCATGCAAAATGAGGGTAAATTTCAGTATGAACGCATCTCAAAAGATAGTGCCAATAATGATATTTGGGATGTAGTCAATAATGAAGGCTATCTTCGTTTAATCAACGGAAATCAGATTACTCTTTCAGAAAAAGACCAAGAAAAGTATAAAAATGCTGTTAATTCAGTAGCGTATTTTGTTCTTTTACCCTATAAATTGAAAGATAAGGCTGTTAATCTCGAATATCTCGGTGAAACAGAAATAGATAAGCAAAAATACGATAAAGTAAAGGTTTGGTTCGATAAAGAGGGCGGCGGCAAAGACTTTGAAGACGTATATTGCTATTGGTTCAATCAAAAAACACATTTAGTCGATTACCTAGCCTACACCAACGGCGGACCAAGATTCCGTCGAGTGAAAAACCGTCAAACAGTAGGTGGAATTGTATTTCAAGATTACGAAAACTTTGCTATCACTGATACAACTATCCAAGCTTTCGATTATGACAAAGCATTTATTGCAGGCAAAGATTCGCTTCTTTCATTAATCGAACAGAAAAATATTGTGGTGCGGTAGTCCACTGTTCTGTAAAATAATTTACCTAAATAGATTCAATAAAAAGAAGCTGTCTCACAAGTTTTCTTCACAAAAGAATATTTAGACAGCATTTGACCGAGCGTCGGCCTCCTCACCCTCTAAATCTCCCTCTCCTGCGAGGAGAGGGAGATTTAGAGGGTGAGGAGAAGGGTTGGGATGAGGTGATTTGCTGAATATAATTTGGTTGATTTTACTTTTAAGACAGCCTCTTTTTTATTCTACTTTGAAGCGTTCATTTCCTTCAATCTTTGTTTGTGAATAAAAACTCTCTGCTCATCAAATTCACCGATAAATTGATAGTTTGAGTCGATGTATTCTTTTAATTCTCTATTAGTTTCGTAACCAATTTTGTCACGCGTCATAAAGGTGTTTTTGGTTGGGTGGGCATCCACAAAAACAGGAAACGGTTTTTCTTTCAATTCCATAATAAACTCTTTTTGAAAGGTTTTTTGTAGCGAATCGCTGTACATTCCCCAGTGAGAATTACTCCACCTGATACCCTGTATACGCTTTGTTTCCAAATATAATCTTCCTGCATCGCCCCAAACTACGAGTGATTCATCGGGACGTGTATATTTTAAAATCTGATTACCCGTTTTTGAAATTGATAATGGTCGCTGCGGTTTGTCCGAACTGATAAAGTAATTCGTAAATGGTGTTGCCGAAGTTTTTGTTGCAAGCCATAGAGTTGCTATCAGAGTTAACCCAACACTAACGATTCTCTTTTTTGATTTTTCTATTTCATTAAGCAAAAAAGCAAATAAAAAGACCGAAGGAGTAATCATGAATAGCAAGTAATGATGAAACATAAAGCCTGTTTTATAAACAGAAAAAATGGTACATAAGATAAAAATAGCCATGAGTCCTCCCAAAATACTAACTTTCAGCTGGCGTTTATAACCCACAAAATAGCCTACTGCAACCACAGAAAGCACTATTAAGACTTTGATAAAAATATTGATAGGGTCGTTGAGAGATTGAACAACATGACTAATTAAGCTGGAAGAAGTTTTGCCATAAGCAAGGTTATTTTTGATGTAGAAAACCCAAATTTTGTCAAGAAAGTTATAATTATAACCAATAAATACTAATATAATCAATGTAGTACAACCCCCGACTGTCAAATAAAATGCATTTTTTAGAAATGAATCCTTATTTTTCTGAAAAATAAGCCAATATGTAAAGATTGTTAGTCCGAAAGCAATTGGAATAGCTTGTAATTTTGTAAAAATAACACTTCCCGAAATGAGTCCTAAAATAAAAGTATCCCAAGTATAAATTGAAGCTTTAGAAAGATAAATTCTAGTAAAAAAATATAGCATCAAGCTAATCAAAAAAATAGGAAGCTGCTCACTACTAAAATTAACAAAATCCCAATGAGTTGTTAATCCCATAAATGTAATTGCAGGGAAAATACTCATTAGTGCTACCGAAGCCGAAAAAAGACGTCTGATTGTAAGAAAACTACACAAGAAACTACCGACCATCAATAGTATGCCAATAATACGAGCAGAAATATAATCGTAGGGTTGTTCGAATGTTTCGCAGAAAGCCGTAATGATATAAAAGTTAAAGGGGCCACTCGTACAGCCATCAACCGATTCCCAGTAAAGCGGAGACTCTGCCAGCGTCATTGCCCCAACGATAAATAAATTCTCATCGGGATTCAGAGCCTCATTGAAAAAGATGACGGGTAGTCGAAAATAAACCAGTAGAAGCAGTTGTAAGAAAATAGCCGCACGAGCTAACCAATTTTTGTTGAAATATTGGTTTTCCAACACCGTAGTGACGGTTATTAAAGCTGTCGAAATCAACAGAAAGATACCTCCTGCCCAGAAGGACACGGGAGAACTATCAAATGTAATCATTTTAGAGTAACACGAAATATTAAAAGATTAGGCAGGTAAGCATTTTTTTAAGTGTACGTACCTGCCTAACCATATATGCACCTTGAGTAAATATTTAATTTTTCCCTACTGCAAATTTAGCAACATCTAATTCTGCATCAAAGAACCAGTAGTTTACTTTAAAACTTTTCTGTGAAAAGGGCTTTAGCGATAAATCCTCAGCTAATTCGAAAACTTGTTTTATTTCAAATACATAAGTATCATTATTTTTAGCCAACGAAGCTAGTTTCTCTATAGAGCCATTCCCAGGAAGTTTTATGCCGATAATTTTTTGTCCGTTTCTTACCAACGAAGCATCTATCAACGTAACGGCAAGCTCATGGTTAGTAATGGCATCGTAGGCTTTTATCTGAATATTATGATCAGATTTAGTAAAGGTCTGATTAGTAGGATGAAGTTTTCCGTCAATGTACATCTGAACTTTTATCTTCTTTTTTTCAGGCTGTTCGGTCTGAGCAATGGCGAAAGTGGTAAATAGGCACACGCCTATAAGGCTAAAAAGTAAATTTTTAATCATAATAGTAATTTTATAGTGTTCACTCGGTTTATTAGACCTAACATGATTAGGGTTTTCAAAAATATATATTTTTTAGCAAAATACATTAATATAATACATTACTTTTTGGTAGAATATAATGTTTAGTAGATTAAGTCTATATTTCTTTAAAATTGTGTTAATAGTAGTGAAATTTAATATTACTACTGTTTTGTTGTACTTTTATAAGATAATAGCTTCCTTTAAATGAAAAAATAAAAAAACTATGTTATCTTTGTCCTTCGATAGTCACGTTTAAGCGTGTAGTAATCGAAACCCCCTTCAAAGAAAAAATGCCAAAAAATCCCAATCTCAAGTCAATTCTTATTATCGGCTCTGGCCCTATTGTCATTGGTCAAGCCTGCGAATTTGATTACTCTGGTTCACAAGCCGCAAGATCTCTCCGGGAAGAAGGTATAGAGGTTAGTTTGATTAATTCAAACCCAGCCACTATCATGACCGACCCTCTCAATGCCGATTTCGTATATCTAAAGCCTTTAGAAAAGAAATCTATTGTCGAAATCTTAGAGAAACACCAACAAATGGGTCGCCCGATTGATGCTGTTTTACCAACAATGGGAGGCCAAACGGCTCTCAACTTGGCTATTGATTGCGATAAAGCAGGTGTTTGGAAAAAATACAATGTTCAGATTATCGGTGTCGATATAAAGGCCATCGAAACAACTGAAGACCGTGAGAAGTTCCGCTTAAAAATGCTCGAAATTGGAGTAGGTGTTTGTAAAGGCCGTACGGCTCGCTCTTTCTTGGAGGGTAAAGAAATTGCTCAAGAAATCGGCTTTCCACTCGTAATTCGCCCATCATTTACACTCGGTGGAACTGGTGGTGGTTTTGTGAATACACCCGAAGAGTTCGATAAAGCACTCAATCATGGTTTACATGCTTCGCCAGTGCATGAGGTATTAGTTGAGCAGTCAATTTTAGGTTGGAAAGAGTTCGAATTAGAGTTATTAAGAGATAATCTCGGAAATATAGTAATCATCTGTACGATTGAAAACTTCGACCCAATGGGTGTTCATACGGGAGATTCAATCACGGTTGCTCCTGCCATGACCTTGCCTGATACAATTTATCAGAAAATGCGTGACATGGCAATCAAGATGATGAATGCTATCGGACAGTTTGCGGGTGGATGTAACGTTCAGTTTTCACTTCATCCAGATACCGACGAAATCATCGCCATCGAAATCAACCCACGTGTTTCTCGTTCGTCGGCTTTAGCATCGAAAGCAACTGGTTATCCGATTGCAAAAATCGCCGCTAAAATGGCGATTGGTTATAATCTCGATGAATTGATTAACCCAATTACTGGAAGTACATCTGCATTTTTCGAACCAGCAATTGATTATGTAATCGTAAAAGTGCCACGTTGGAACTTCGATAAATTCCCTGGTTGCGACCGCTCGCTTGGCTTACAAATGAAATCGGTTGGAGAAGCAATGGGTATTGGTCGTAACTTCCAAGAAGCACTTCAAAAAGCTTGTCAGTCACTCGAAATCAAGCGTAATGGTTTAGGTGCCGATGGAAAAGAATTAAAAGACCAAGATGCTCTCAAAAAGTCGTTGGCTAATCCATCATGGAATCGTCTATTCCACGTTTATGATGCTTTCAAGGCTGGGCTTTCGTTCAAAACGATTCAGAACCTAACTAAAATAGATAAATGGTTCTTGCGTCAAATCGAGGAGATGATTATGCTCGAAAAAGAAATTGAGCAAACTACCGTTGAGGAGATTTCAAAAGAATTATTATTGACTGCTAAGCAAAAAGGCTACGCTGACCGCCAAATTGCTCACTTACTAAATTGTAAAGAAAGTCAAGTTTTCAATAAACGTATTGAAGAGAAAATTCATCGTATATATAAGTGTGTTGACACTTGTGCGGCTGAATTTGAAGCTAAAACGCCATATTTCTATTCTACTTTCAGTACATCGCTCGATAATCTCGATAACGAGTCGGTTAGGTCAAACAGAAAGAAAGTAGTCGTATTAGGCTCTGGCCCTAACCGTATCGGTCAAGGTATTGAGTTTGATTATTCTTGTGTACACGGAATTTTGGCAGCAAAAGAAAGTGGCTACGAGGCAATCATGGTTAACTGTAACCCAGAAACGGTTTCGACTGACCCTGATATTGCTGATAAATTATACTTCGAGCCGGTTTTCTGGGAACACGTTTATGACATCATTCAGCACGAAAAACCAGAAGGTGTGATTGTGCAGTTGGGTGGACAAACAGCCTTGAAGATGGCCGAGAAATTGACTAAATATGGTATCAAAATCATCGGAACATCTTACGATGCCCTTGATTTGGCCGAAGATAGAGGTCGCTTCTCGAAGAAACTCAAAGAAATGGATATCGCATATCCGTTATTTGATACAGTTCGTACGGCCGACCGTGCGGTTGAAGTTTCCCGTGAATTAGGTTTCCCATTGTTAGTTCGTCCGAGTTACGTTTTGGGTGGACAAAGCATGAAAATTGTTATCAACGAACAAGAATTAGAGCAACACGTTGTGAAAATCTTGAATGATATTCCTGATAACAATATTTTGATTGACCACTTCCTTGAAAATGCCATCGAAGCAGAAGCAGATGCCATTTGCGATGGTGAGAATGTTTACATTATCGGAATCATGGAGCATATCGAGCCAGCGGGTATTCATTCAGGTGACTCTTATGCTTTATTACCAACGTTTGATTTAAGCGAAGCAGTAATTGCTCAAATCGAAGATTACACTCGCAAAATTGCCGTTGGATTGAATACAGTAGGTTTAATCAACATTCAGTTTGCCATCAAAGATGAGAAAGTATATGTAATCGAAGCTAACCCTCGTGCTTCTCGTACGGTTCCGTTTATCTGTAAAGCTTACCAAGAGCCTTACGTAAACTACGCAACGAAAGTAATGTTAGGCGAGAAAAAAGTTACAGATTTTGATTTCCAACCAGTGAAAAAGGGTTATGCAATCAAAATTCCAGTATTCTCATTCAATAAATTCCCGAATGTAAATAAAGAACTAGGTCCAGAGATGAAATCAACAGGTGAAGGTATCTACTTTATTGATGATTTGACCGATGATTATTTCTTGAAAGTTTACTCAGAAAGAAATCTTTATTTGAGCCGCTAAGGAGGAATATCCGATAGATTCTAAATAGTTATAAAAAAAGTCGTTGAAGCAATTCAACGACTTTTTTGTTATACCGGATGTAGGCTAAATTCCTATTTTCTTCCAAGCCACCATCCGAGCCAAGCACCAACAATTCCCCAGCCAACGATAGCATCAATCAAATCAGGAATTGTATTAGTCTCAAACCAAATTTGTTTGGTGTAGTCGGTTATCAAATAGGAGATAAATCCAAATACAAGGGCCGATAATAATGTGGTTTTTAAATCAAGCGAACTCTTTAATAGATAAGAGCAAAACAAAAATACCACTAAAATATTAACCAAAAGCCCACGAATCATATTGAGTGGCATGTTGGCAGTAAGAGCTTTGTGATAGCGTATTTCAGCCCACGGCTTACCCATTGATGCTTCCATTAGTTTTTGTTGTTCGTCAGCCGATGCTCCTGTAGGGGTGGTCGGTAGGTAGTAGCTACCATCTTCAAGATTTTTACTCAGAAAATCCAAAATTTCTTGCTGCTTGGGGGTGTAGTTTTGCATCGGTCGATGCGTGTCTAAGATTGTCCATGATAGAAATTGCCAAAAGAAGAGGATTAGCCCTCCGACAACGGATGCAATGATGGTCTTTTTCATAAATAATGTAAGGTTTAAAGAAGAGTTAGGTATTAAAATGCTTTTCAAAATTAAAAATATTTTTGAAAAAATTGCATTATTCGATGGTTTTCTTTGCAGAAGATAGTTCTTTGGAAATTTGCAATGAGAGCAGAAGTGTAACCCAAAAAAGCAGGCCTTGAGACTTGCTTTTGTGACCGCGTAGGGATTCAAAGAAAACGTTTCCCGCCCCAAACCTTCTCATCTGCAAGTTTTGAATAAAAAAAGGAGAACAGCGTTTGCTATTCTCCTTTGTGACCGCGTAGGGATTCAAA
>NZ_JBMLRC010000103.1:2871-35269 GCF_049241225.1 Emticicia sp. | reverse complement strand
TTCTTTTTTTCTACCTTTGCAGTCCTTTTTGCACGATTAGTCAAATAGAGTATTGATAATTTGTTAATGTTAATTGATTTACCAGTGAAAGAAAACATTGATTTAGGCAATTTACCTTCTCATATAGCCGTTATTATGGATGGTAATGGGCGTTGGGCAAAGCAGCAAGGTGCAATGCGAATATTCGGGCATCATCACGGAGTTAAATCAGTGCGTGATACTGTCGAAGGTTGTGTTGAACTGGGCATAAAATACCTTACACTCTACACGTTTTCTACCGAAAATTGGAATCGTCCTAAGTTAGAAGTTGATGGAATCATGCAATTACTCGTAAAAACAATTGCAGAAGAAGTACCCGAATTGCATAAAAACAATGTTAGAGTTAAGACCATAGGCAACCTTGATAGCCTGCCAGCATCTGCTCGAAAAAAAATGCTTGATGCCGTTGACTTAACAAAAAACAACACTGGCTTAACACTCATCTTAGCATTGAGTTATAGTGGAAAATGGGAGATTGTTCAGGCAACTAAACAAATAGCTGAAAAGATAAAAACTGGCCAACTCGCTGTTGATGATATTTCGGAAAGTCTCTTTTCACAATATCTCGCCACCGAAGACGCACCAGATGTTGATTTAATGATTCGCACAGGAGGAGACCATCGAATCAGCAATTACCTCCTTTGGCAATTGGCTTATGCTGAGTTATATTTTATTGACGATTTATTTTGGCCTGAATTCCGTAAAAATCACCTGTTTGAAGCCATTGCTTCTTATCAACACCGTGAAAGACGTTTCGGCAAAACCAGTGAACAATTGAAGTAAAAGAATTGAGCTTTTTTATCTTATTATACAATCGAAGCATTCCTCAAATAGATTTTTCTGATATCTTATTATATTATGCGTATCCAAAAGTTACTTTCTTTTCTTGTTTTACTGCTTGTTACCACTAATGCCATAGCACAGTTTCCTTTGGGTCTTGGTCGAAAATACGACCAACCAAAAGATGCAATAGTAAGCTATGAACGACCACAAGAATACACGATTTCAAAAATCACGGTCAGTGGCGTAAAATTCTTAGACCCCAACACCCTCATTTCGGTTTCTGGCCTGAATATCAACGATAAAATCAGTATCCCGGGCGAGCGTATCAGCACGGCTATTCGTCGTTTGATGGAGCAAGGTATCATCGAGGACGTTTCCATCAATATCACAAAAGTTGAATTAGATAAAGTTGAGTTGGATATCCACCTCCGTGAGCGTCCTCGTCTCAATAAATTTGTCTTTAAAGGAATCAGAAAAGGGGAAATTGATGCAGTTTCGGAGAAGGTTAAAGCCAACAAAGGAAAAGTTATAACCGATGCCTTGATTAAGAATATCCAATTAACAATCAAGCGAGTTTATATCGAAAAAGGATTCTTGAATACGAGTGTTCAGATAAAACAAATTTCTGACACAATCAGAGCTAATAATGCCGCTTTAATCGTAACGATTGATAAGAAAAGTAAAGTAAAAATTGATGATATTCAGTTGGTGGGTGTAACACAAATGCCAGATTACAAGGTTTTATCGAAACTAAAAGGCACAAAAATCAAAGCCCCACTTCGTATTTTTACGCCATCTAAATTCATTCCAAAGAAATTTGAAGAAGACAAAGAAAAAATCGTTGAATACTACAATAAAAAAGGATTCCGTGATGCACAGGTAACTTCCGATTCGGTTATTTCGACCAATGGAAATAACATTAGATTAGTACTCAACATCAACGAAGGAAATCGTTTCTATTATCGAAATATCACTTGGACAGGAAACTACCTGCGTAAAACCAAAGATTTAGAGACAATTCTTGGTATTAAGAAAGGAGATGTTTATAATCCGGAAGAGCTGAATAAAAAAATCAACGGTATTCCACAGGGTGACGTTAGTTCGGCCTACATGGATGATGGCTATCTATTTTTCCAGTGCGAGCCAGTTGAAGTGGCCGTTGAAGGCGACTCTATCGACATCGAAATGCGTATCCGTGAAGGGAAGCAAGCAACCATCAACCGCATTATCTTAAACGGAAACACAAAAACCAGCGACCACGTTGTGATGCGTGAGCTTTTAACTCGTCCAGGTCAAAAATTCAGTAAAACTGACCTTATTGAAACGCAACAGACACTTTCAAGACTTGGTTACTTCGACCCACAAAAAATCGAACCCAAGCCAATTCCACAAGCCGATGGTACTGTTGATATTGAATATAATGTAGAAGAAAAACCAAGCGATAATATTGAGCTTTCGGGTGGTTGGGGCGGACTTCAAGGCTTTGTTGGTACTTTCGGGGTTGTTTTCAACAATTTCTCGGCTAGAAATATCAATAATTTTAAGAAATGGAAACCATTGCCAGCAGGCGACGGCCAACGTTTAGCACTCAGACTTCAAGCCAGTGGTCGTTTCTATCAAACTTATTCGCTTTCATTTACCGAACCATGGTTAGGTGGAAAAAAACCAAACTCTTTCGGAATTAGCATCTTCCATACATCATCCGATAACCGAGGCTATCAAAGAGCTTTAGAGCGTCAGTACGGAGCCAATGCCGCTCTCTTTACTGGTGGACTTGGTGGTTTCAATACTGGTTTCTTTAAAAATACTGGTGGGTCAATTACCTACGGTAAACGCCTAAACTGGCCTGATAGAAATTTCAGTTTCAACGCATCGCTTTCATATCAAAGATACAACGTTGATAATAGTTTCTTTATTCCAGGTTTTCAGAAAGGAGTTGCCAACGACCTTTCGGTGGCTTTCGTACTATCAAGATATAGCTTAGATAACCCACAATTTACTCGTTCGGGTTCGCAATTTACATTAAATGCAACCTTTAACCCACCTTATTCATTATTCAGAGAAACTCCAGTAACTGATAAATTCAAATGGATTGAAGGCCACAAATGGATGTTTGATGGTGATTGGTACGTTCCTGTCGTTGGAAAACTCGTTTTCCACGCAAAAGCAAACATGGGTTTCTTGGGTAAGTATAGCCAAAATGCTGATTTTAGTCCGTTCGGAAGATTTATCTTAGGTGGTGCAGGTATGGGTATGCAAAACGCCATGAATGTTGGAGCTGACCTTATTGGTTTGAGAGGCTACGACGAAGGAGTTGTTAGAGAGCTATCTTATGATGAAGCCGAAAAATTACGCACCAGCGATGGAAGCGTAACACTCAGTCGTTTAGGTGGTATCGTTTATAGCAAATATGCGTCCGAGTTGCGTTATCCTGTATCACTCAACCCACAAGCAACCATATTCGTTTTGGCTTTTGCTGAAGCAGGAAATAGCTGGGGAAGTTATAAAGACTTTAATCCGTTCAAACTCCGCCGTACGGCAGGTATTGGTGCCAGAATCTTCATGCCAGCCTTTGGCTTGATTGGTCTTGACTTCGGACAAGGTTTCGACCCAATCCCTGGCATTACGAATCGTGGTTTAAAAGCATTTACCTTCAGTATTGGCCAGCAGATTCGTTAGAAACCAGCAACAAATGTTAAATATCTGTTAATGGTGTAATAATTTTGTATATTTTGTACGTTAGTTAGGTCACAATCGAAAATAACAAAGAAGGTTCGCCGCTGCGATTGCCCTAATTGGCCATTAAATAAAAAACATTCAATAATTCACGCATTGAAAATTATTTTTGAATGAAAAAGACAATATTTTTACTATTTTTGGTCCTTGTTTCGGCACAAAGCTTTGCTCAAAAGTTCGGATACGTTGATTCTGAGTTTATTACAAGCAAGATGCCCGAGTACAAGAAAGCCCAAGAGGATATGGACAAGTACTCTGAAAAATGGGTTATTGACATTCAGGCGAAGTATGCAGAGTTAGAAAAAATGCGTCAGCAATTCCAACAAGAGGAAATTTTGCTAACGCCCGAAATGAAACGAGAACGCCAAAAAGCCATTGACGATAAAGAGGCAGAAGTAAAAGAACTCAACAATAAAGTCTTTGGAATGAACGGTTTATTGTTTGTGAAGAAGAAAGAAATAATGAAGTCGATTCTTGATGATATTTATAAAGCTTGTGAGAAAGTAGCTCGACAAAAACAGTTGATGTTCATTTTTGATAAAGCATCGGATATGAGTATGATTTACACCGACCCACGCCATGATTATACCGATTATGTGATGGAGGCTTTAGGGATTTCGTTGAAAGAAGATAAAAATCAAAATAACCAAGTAACCAAACCAAAAAAATAAGTATAAACAAATGAAGACAAAATTTTTCGCCGCAATTATCACGGCTCTAATGTTTGTTGGTATGGCAAATGCCCAAACTACAAAAATTGGATATACCAACGTTGACTATATCCTAAACAACATCCCTGATGCAAAAGACATTGAAAATAAATTGAAAACTGAAAAAGCTCAATACGATAAGCTTTTGCAAGATAAAATTGCAGCGTTTCAAGCAAAATACGAAGATTACCAAAAAAATGGTGCAACGATGTCAGCCGTAATCAAAGCTGACCGTGAAAAAGAATTGCAGTCAGGCCAAACAGCAATCCAAGAATTTCAACAAAATTCTGAAACAGCTTTGCAACAAAAACAACAACAGTTATTAGCTCCAGTTTTAGAGAAAATCGACAAAACTGTGAAAGAAGTTGCTAAAGAAAACGGTTACACTTACGTTTTCAATACTGATGCTGGCCCTGGAACAACACCAATTCTTTTGGTAGCTCCAGATGCAGATAATATTTCTGACTTAGTATTCAAGAAATTAGGCGTAACGCCTCCTGCTAAAACAGCAGCAGCGGCAACTCCTGCCCCAGCAGCAGCTCCTAAAAAATAATTGCTTTTACAGCACTTAGAAGTCGCAGAGATAAATTCATCTTTGCGACTTTTTTAGTTTAATTTAGTTTGTCTTTTTTGATAAAACTTATTAAAGAATGGTTACTTTTGTGTAATATATCTTAACTATTTATAAAACCGTATTTTCTTCTAACGGTTATAACGCTAAAGAGTGAGCCAATTAAACAAAATATTTTTTAATATTTTGTGTTTTTTTATGTTAATTGCTTATTATTTGCGAATAATTGATTGAAGAAAAAACATAAGTATTGCCTAAAATATTTTGTAAAACCAACCACAATGAAGAAATTCTACTCTATTCTGTTTTTGATTATTGGCTTTGGTTATAGCTCGGTGGCACAAGGTCAAGTAGTACAGGCCGTTTCTGTCTCTCCTAAAGATTCAACCGGAGGGTTTGCTAATGCCCAACAGCAATATGTATCGGGTGCAGTAGCTCGAAAATCTATTGTGAGTTACGCCAAAAGTAACATGTCTCAGTTTGAGGATAACAAGAAAAAAACGCTACCTAAAGAATTAGATAGCTTACTTGTAAAGCAAGATTTTCTTACTCACGAGCAATTCCCAAACTATCTCTCACAAATTGAGAATGCTTACAAAAGAGAATTAGAGATTGTCAATAAAATTACGATTGACAATGTTTCTAAATTAGAACAAGCTAGCCAATTGAATAAAACCTATTCGATTAGTCAAAGTGGTCAGTGTTTTGCTGAAAAAGATAAAGGTTCTTTTATCTTAACTAAAGATGACGAAGGAAAAGCAATTACTGGTTTTGCTTTAGAATCTTTGAAAGGAAACCCTCGCTATGGTTTGATTGACAATTATCATCAAGGATACGCTCGTATCAAAAAAGATATGGTATTTGGTTTCTTAAATCTTTGTGGAGAAGAAGTAATTCCAGCACAATACGATTACGCCGAGCCATTCAATGATGGTAAAGCTTTAGTTAAGAAATTCTTCTGGCATTTCATCACAGCCGAAGGTATCGAGAGCGAAGTTTTAACTGACATCGTTGATGCCAAGGCAATCCGTTACGGTATTAGTTTAGCCAAATTCAAGAGTAATAAATTTGCTTTGATTGATAATAACTATGATGTTATCAAGAAACCAATCTCGGCAGGATTCGACGAAATCGAAGTGTTTGTTGGAAATATCTTTAAGGTAAGAAATGGCAAACAGTATGGTTTAATAAAAATCGACGGCTCTGTAATTACTGATGTTGTATTCGATAGAATTAGCCTTTCGGAAGCCAATCGTTGGATTTTAGTTGAACAAAACAAAAAAGTCGGCTTAATTGACTCAGAAGGTAATACTCGTATCAAACCTTCTTATGATTATATTAAAACCGTAGTTATTGACCCTTCGGTTTCTCCAACTGCTGCTTCAGTAGTAGCAAAAGATGCCTCTGGTTTACGCATCATTGAACTTAACGAACGTAAATTGAGCGAAACTTACTCTTCAATCGGTGAATTTAATAGATTTGGGTTAGCTGCTGCTTGTAAAACAATAGGCGAGAAAGCAACAATAAAATGTGGATACATCAATTTTGATGGAAGCGAAGTTATTCCACCGGTATATGATGAGGTACAACCTTTCAATCTAACAGGTTTAGCCGTAGTTTCAGAAAAAGCAGCTAATTGCAGCAAACCAGTTGGCAACTGCGTAGTTGATATGGTTTATGACCGTTTTGGCCGTGTCGTAATCGACCGTGTAAATCCGTCCGCTCCAGAAGGAATTCGCTACATGGTTACTGATACTATCTTGGCAAGTACTCTGATTGTAATCCGCACAGAAACCCCACTCGAAAAAGGTGGTGTTGACGAAGGCTATAATTTGGTTGATAAAAATACATTGAAAAGATTTACAACTGAGGCATACAAAAACATTCGTAAATTTGATAAAACTAATTTAGCAATGTTGAAAGGCGATAAGTGGGGCTTACTTGACTTTACGGGAAAAGAAGTTTTAGCACCATCTTACAACGAACTTTTATTCTCTTCAGAAGGCCTCATTGGAGTCAAATATGATAATAACAAGTACGGTTTTATTGATAAAAAAGGCAAAGTTCAGATTACGTTTGAATACACCGAAATCAATCCATTCAAAAACGGAATGGCTGTAGTATCTAAAGGCAATAATAAGTATGGAATCATTAATAAATTCAATGCTAAGATTGCCCCTTGTATGTTTAAGTCGGTTAAGTACGTAGAAGAAACAAGTCTTTACGAAATCACAGATACATCAAATAACCAGTATAACCTCAATAGTGCTGGTGATTGTATTTCTTCTAATTCGGCTAAGTTCTACGAGTTAGTTAGAAAAGCAAATCAGAAATAAGCCCAGCTCAATCTGATAAATAAAAAATCCCGAATCTTTCGATTCGGGATTTTTTATTTATGCTACTTTTTAAGTTCTCCGTCAACTAATCGCCAGATATTGAGCGGGTTATCGGCTTTTAATTCATCAATTAAAAGACTATCGGGAAAATTTTGATAACAAACTGGTCGAGTAAAACGAGTAATGGCCATCGTTCCAACCGAAGTGCTTCTCGAATCAGTTGTGGCAGGGAAAGGCCCTCCGTGTACCATTGCGTGCGAAACCTCAACGCCCGTCGGGAAGCCATTAATCAAAATTCGACCAACTTTCTGCTCCAAAATCTCAATCAAATCGGCATATTCAGCCAAATCTTCAGGTGTTCCGTGAACAGTTGCCGTTAGATGCCCAGTCAAACTTTGAGCGGCTGCCAACAATTCATCTTTTGAATTGGCTTCAACAACCAAACTCGTTGGTCCAAAAATCTCTTCGGACAAATGAGGATTTTGCGTAAAATCTTCAATCGAAGTATGGAAAATGATAGGCTCAACGGCAGTAAAACCTTCGGGTGCTTTTCCTACTCCTATTATTTTCGTATAATTTTTAGTATTTTCAATGCCTTTCACATACGCATCACGTATGCCCGTAGTGAGCATAACGCCACCTGTACTGGTGCTGGTGTGTTGTTCGAGAGCAGAGATAAATGCTTCATTTTTTTGCAATAAAAGCATCCCAGGATTCGTGCAAAACTGCCCTACTCCCAAGGTAACCGAACCCACAAAGTTCTGTGCCAGCGTCGCAGCATTAGATTCAAGAATACGAGGAAGAACAAAAACTGGATTCACACTTCCCATTTCGGCATAAACTGGAATCGGCTCTGGGCGAGCAGCGGCGGCATCATAAAGAGCTTTTCCTCCTTTATACGAACCTGTGAAACCAATAGCTTTAACACTCGGGTGTTTAACTAATGCCAAACCTATTTCGTGACCATCATCGAATAATAATGAGAAAACTCCATCGGGCATATTGGTTGCTTCGGCAGCTTTTTGAATGGCCTTTCCAACGAGTTCGGAGGTGCCTAAATGAGCTGGATGGGCTTTAAAAATAACTGGACAACCAGCCGCCAATGCCGAAGCGGTATCGCCACCCGCTACCGAAAAGGCCAAAGGAAAATTACTTGCCCCAAAAACACCCACCACACCAAGCGGACGCTCAACCGAACGAATATCGGGGCGTGGCAATGGTTGGCGGTCAGGTAAAGCAGTATCAATGCGGGCATTTACCCACGAGCCCTCTCTTAATAATTGAGCAAATAAACGTAGCTGGCCAGTTGTTCGGCCACGCTCGCCCATCGCTCGGCCTTGTGGGAGCCCAGATTCGGCTACGTATCTTTCAATGAGTGCATCGCCTAAGTTTTCTATTTCTTCGGCTATTTTTTCAAGAAATTCAGCTTTTTGTTTTCCCGACTGCTTTCTATAAATCTGAAAAGCCTTTTCTGCTTTTTCGGCAGCAAGGTCTAGTTCCTCAATTGTTGCTTTATAAAATAATGGAGCGAGGGTTTCGCCATTGGCTGGATTAATGGCTTGAATGGCTACTGTTCCTTCCGAAAAAGTTTCAAAACCAATAATGTTTCTTCCTGTAAGTTGCATTTAAGGGTAAATAATGAGTTTGAAAAAAGAGAATGAATACTAAAGTTATTTCATTTCAACGGTATTAACTAATGTTCCGATGCCTTCTATACTAATTGTCACGACATCGCCAACTTCAAGCGTAAAATCATCGTTTGGAACAATTCCTGTGCCTGTCATTAAAAAACAACCTTGTGGAAACGACATTTCACGGAATAAGTATTCTACCAAATCAGTATGTTTACGTTTCATACGATTGATTTCGATAGAATCTGTAAAAAGCGGAATATCGTACCGAGAAATCTCAAGCGTAATTTTTGAATCGCTATCAATTGGGCTGTCAAAAATAGCAATACATGGCCCAATGGCAGCACTTTTATCATAAGACTTGGCTTGCGGTAAATAAAGAGGGTTTTCGCCCTCAATATCTCTTGAGCTCATATCATTACCAATTGTATAACCCGAAATCTGACCCTTCGAATTAATAAATAGCGTAAGTTCTGGCTCTGGCACATTCCATTTTGAGTCTTTTCTGATTCTTACGGCTTGCCCCGACCCTACCACACGTTGTGGTGCCGATTTAAAAAATAACTCTGGGCGTTCGGCATCGTAAACTCTATCATAAAAATTATCTCCCCCTGCCCCTTTCGATTCTTCCATGCGGGCATTACGGCTACGCAGATACGTCACGCCCGATGCCCAAACTTCTTGCGACTGAATCGGAGCTTGTAAGCCATTATCTATCAAAGATTTATATTCGGCGGCGGCTGGCAAAAGCTGGATTTCTCGCTGCAGCTCAAAAAATAAATCTTCACGATTAATGAATAAATCCCAATCAGTGTGTCGAGAGATATAATATTGCCCTTTGTGTTCGATAACGAACCCTTGTATGGTTTTATAAATTTTCATGAGGTCGAAATGTGCAATAATTAGAGTTCAATATTAATCAAAAAGAAGCAGATTAATCATTTTTTTTTTGCTACTTTTTTATAAAAATCAGTACAAAAAATGGAGTTTAACTAAATTTTAAAAAAAAAGTTTGGAAATATAAACGAAAGTAAATTTCTTTGTCATAGAAACTGTTCGCATATAGCGAATATTCGCAGTAAGAGAATATTTTATAATGAAAAATAACCCTGTTCTTGTCATCCCAATTATTATTCTGCTCGATTGAAAAGAGTGGAGAAGGGTTTGCTATGAACAACTAAAGCCTTCTTCACACCGAGTGAAGAAGGCTTTTTCATTATCAAATGAGTATTTATAACTATTCAAAAAGGTTATGAAGGCAAGTGATTTAGAAAATAGACTAATCGACTTTGCAGTTAAAGCCACAGATATTGGCGAAAACTTACCAAGTACCCGATTAGGAAATCATTTAGCAGGACAATTGATAAGGTCAAGTACAGCACCTGCATTAAATTACGGCGAAGCTCAAGCGGGTGAATCACGGGCTGATTTTATTCACAAGATGAAAGTTTGCCTAAAGGAATTACGAGAAACATTCGTAAATCTAAAGATAATCAGCAGAAAGAATATTTTCGATGATACAAAAATACTCGAAGCAGTGATGAGCGAAAACAACGAGCTAATTTCAATTTTTACTCGAAGTATTACGACAGCTCAGCAAAATATGAATAATAAATAAAAAAATATTCACCTCATCAATCCCTAATCTATAATTCAAATATTGAAGATGAAGGATTTCAGAATGAAGATTTTTGAACTGTAAAAAAAACATTCACCTCAACAATCTTTAATCATCAATCCCTAATCTATAATTCAAATATTGTAGATTAAGAATTAGAAATTTAAAAATTAGCAATATGGAATTAAATAAATTCAGCCGCACCCTTACCCAAGAAGTTCATAACCCTGCTGCCAAAGCCATGCTTTATGGAGTTGGTCTGACAGAAGAAGATATGCAAAAAGCCCAAATCGGTATTGCAAGTACTGGTTATGAAGGAAATACCTGTAATATGCACCTCAACGGCTTATCTGTTCACGTGAAAAAGGGCATCCAAGAAAACGGAATGGTAGGCTTGATTTTTCATACAATCGGAGTTTCGGATGGCATGACAAACGGCAATAACGGTATGAGTTATTCATTACCAAGCCGTGATATTATCGCCGATTCGATTGAAGATATTGTTGCTGCTCAATGGTACGATGGCGTAATTGCCGTAGTTGGTTGTGATAAAAATATGCCTGGGGCTATGATAGCCATTGCCAGATTGAATCGCCCAGCCATGTTGGTTTACGGTGGAACAATTCGTACTGGACAATATAAAGGTAAAAAACTCGACATCGTTTCGGCGTTTGAAGCTTTAGGCCAAAAATTTGCTGGTACAATTTCTGACGAAGACTACGAAGGAGTAATTAAAAATGCAATCCCAGGTGCGGGTGCTTGCGGTGGTATGTACACCGCTAACACAATGGCGTCTTCAATGGAAGCGATGGGCTTAACTTTACCAAATTCATCAAGCTACCCAGCCACGCACGAAGGCAAAAAAGCCGAGTGTTTGGCAATCGGTGCTGCCATGAAAAATATGCTGGAGAAAAATATTTGTCCACGCGACATCATGACTCGTAAGGCATTTGAAAACGCCATGACGATGGTAATGGTTATGGGAGGCTCAACGAATGCAGTTCTTCACTACCTAGCCATTGCAAGTGCCGCAGGTGTAGATTTTACCCTAAAAGATATTCAAGATATTTCAGACCGTACGCCATTAATTGCCGATTTGAAACCATCGGGAAAATATTACATGGAAGATATGCTCGAAATCGGTGGTGTACCTGCTTTGATGAAATATTTACTCAAAAAAGGCTTCATTCACGGTGATTGTTTGACCATTACAGGCAAAACAATTGCCGAAAACTTAGAGGACGTACCAGATTTAGATTTTGAATCACAAAAAATTATTCAACCAATCGAGTCTCCAATTAAACCAACGGGGCACTTACAAGTTCTTTACGGAAATCTTGCCGAAGGTGGTGCGGTTGCAAAAATCACAGGAAAAGAGGGAGAAAGATTTGAGGGAATTGCTAAAGTTTGCGAACGTGAAGAAGAAGTAATCGAATACTTAGAAAAAGGCGAAATCAAGGCGGGTCATGTAATCGTAATTAGAAATGAAGGCCCTAAAGGTGGCCCAGGAATGCCAGAAATGCTTAAACCAACATCGGCCGTAATGGGTGCAGGTCTAGGAAACAGTGTAGCGATGATTACCGACGGACGTTTCTCAGGTGGTACGCACGGTTTCGTAGTTGGACACGTCACGCCAGAAGCATTTGAAGGTGGAACAATAGCTTTAGTAAAAGATGGCGATAAAATCACGATTGATGCCGTTGATAATAAATTGATTTTGCACGTTTCAGACGAAGAATTGGCCGAACGTAGAGCTGCTTGGAAACAAATTCCATCAGAACACACACGAGGCGTGCTTCGCAAATACATCAAAACAGTAAGTTCTGCCAGCGAAGGTTGCGTGACAGACTTATAAAAAATACGGAGTACAGCAAAAACCAACTAAAAACTTCATCCTAAAATATCTCAGACGATATGGGAAATTTATTAGAAATCGAATTGAAGCAAGAAACACTCTCAACTCCAGCCCAAGAGAAAGAAGGTCAAACTTTTCTTTCGGGAGCACAGGCCATGATGGAGTGTTTGTTAGCCGAAAATGTAGATAATATTTTTGGTTATCCAGGTGGGGCAATTATGCCTACTTACGATGCCCTTTATGATTATATTGATCGAATAAAACATACTTTGGTTCGCCACGAACAAGGTGCGGGTCATGCGGCACAGGGCTACGCTCGTGTGAGTGGACGCACAGGTGTTTGTTTGGTAACCTCTGGCCCAGGAGGCACAAACCTCATCACACCAATTGCTGATGCAATCATTGACTGTACCCCATTAGTTTGTATTGTCGGTCAAGTAAAATCAAATTTATTAGGAACTGATGCTTTCCAAGAAACCGATATGATTGGTGTTACCACGCCAGTTTGTAAATGGAATTATCAGATTACTGACCCCAACGAAGTGCCAGAAATCATGGCAAAGGCTTTCTTTATTGCTAAGTCAGGAAAACCGGGCCCAGTAGTAATTGATTTTGCTCGTGATGCCCAAGCGGCAAAAATGACAAAACCATTTGTCTATAAAAAAGTAGAGAAAATGGTAAGTTACAACCCTCGTGTGGTGCCAAAACAAGACCAGATAGAAAAGGCTGCTGAGCTTATCAATAAAGCCAAACGCCCTTATATTTTGTTCGGGCACGGGGTCTTAATAGCAGATGCTGTTCAAGAATTGCTCGATTTTATAGAAAAAACTGATATCCCTTGTGCAAGTACATTGCTTGGACTTTCGGCAATGCCAAATAATCACCCAAATTACATGGGTTGGTTGGGTATGCACGGAATGTACGCTCCAAACGTAATGACCGACGAGTGCGATGTTTTGATTGCAGTTGGTATGCGTTTCGACGACCGTGTGACGGGAGATTCTACCAAATTTGCTCCACAAGCTCGCATTGTTCATATAGAAATTGACCCTTCGGAAGTTGATAAAATCAAAAAAGCAGAAGCTCCAGTAATTGGAGATGCCAAAGAAGCCTTGAAAATGCTCATGCCTTTGGTGAAAAAAGGAGATTTTACGGGCTGGAAAAACGAATTCCGTAAACTTGATGTAAAAGAATACGAAAAAGTGACGCTCCGTGATTTAAACCAAGAAGGGAAAATCAAAATGGCAGAAGTGGTAGCTTTACTTTCGGATAAAACTAATGGTGAGGCTTGCATCGTGGTTGACGTTGGTCAGCACCAAATGGTGACGGCACGATATTACCAATTCCGTAAACCAAACTCATACATTGCTTCTGGCGGACTCGGAACTATGGGTTTTGCAATCCCAGCATCGTTTGGTGCGAAAGTCGGAGCTCCAGACCGTGAAGTAGTCGGAATCATCGGTGATGGCTGTTTCCAAATGACCATTCAAGAACTCGGCACAATTGCCCAAAGTGGCTTGGCCGTGAAGATGATTATCTTGAATAATAATTTCTTAGGAATGGTGCGTCAGTGGCAACAATTATTTTTTGATAATCGCTACTCGTTCGTAGAGCTTCAAAACCCAGATTTTATTACAATTGCTCGTGGTTTCGGAATTGACGGACATACTTGTTCGGAAAGAGAAAATCTTAGCGATTCATTGGATAAAATGCTCGATTCTAAGAAGGCATACCTGCTCGAAGTTATCGTAGAAAAAGAAGAAAACGTATTCCCAATGGTTCCTGCAGGAACGAGCGTAAGCGAGATTCGACTTGAATAAAACACACCCCTAACCCCTAAAGGGGGATATGGTGATTTTTTATATTTTAAATTTTTTACACCCCTTTAGGGGCTGGGGGCATGACAACATACACTATTTGCGTATTCACCGAAAATAGCATCGGATTACTCAACAAAATCACAATCATATTTACCCGTCGCAGAATCAACATCGAATCTTTGACGGTTTCGGAAACTGAGCGTAAGGGTATTTCTCGTTTCACCATCGTCATCAAACACGAAAAGCGTGAAGAAGTAGAAAAACTCGTACGCCAGATTCGTAAAATCATCGAAGTTTTAGCTGTGTTTGGCTATCTCAACGAAGACATTGTTTATAACGAAATCGCTCTTTTCAAGATTTCTACTCCACTCAATGGCAAATCTGTTGATGTAGAAACCATCAATAAGGTTTATAAGGCGTGGGTAGTTTATTGGGGACTCGACTACGTTGTAATCGAAAAGACAGGTACAGAGACTGAAATTTTTGAATTTTTCAAATATATCAAACCTCACGGAATTATCGAATTCGTTCGTTCGGGAAGAGTGGCAGTAGGTAAAACACCTCAAGGACTAATCGAATATTTACCAGAGGAAATTACCGAATGGGAGTATTATTTGTAAATTTGTCTTAAACTTTGATTTAACAGATTTACTGATTTTTATGAAAATGATTTATATAAATCGCCAAAATTAATTGAAGGAATCAGTGCAATTTTTCAAATCTGCTAAATCAAAGTCATGATTGATGAAAAGTACAAATATTCAGCTTTAACTGGAAAAATCATAGGTTGTGCATTAGAGGTTCATAAAGTTTTAGGTAATGGCTTTCAAGAAGTTATTTACCAAAGAGCTTTAGAAGTAGAATTCAAGAGAACGGGCATTTTGTATCATCGAGAGTTTGAAATGCCAATTATTTATAAAAACGAACACGTTGGTACAAGAAGAGTTGATTTTTTAGTGGAAGAACACATAAGTGTTGAACTAAAAGCAATCATTAAACTTGAAAATGTACACTTTGCCCAAGCTATCAACTATTTAGAAGCATATAACTTAGAGGTTGGCTTACTCCTAAATTTTGGTAGTGAAAGTTTAGAAATGAAAAGATTATTAAACTCAAAATACAAATCAATCTGAATCATAATTTACTAAAATTTAAGATTTATTAGAGAAAAGACATTTTCTGTTAAATCCCAAAATCAGTTAAATCAAAGTTCAGACAATTAAATAGTTGTCGCATTCAATAAAACAAATTCAATAAAAATGGCAAAATTAAATTTCGGCGGTGTTGAAGAAGAAGTAGTAACCCGTGAAGAGTACCCACTCGAAAAAGCGAGAGAGTTCTTGAAAAAACAAACTATTGCAGTAATTGGCTACGGTGTACAAGGCCCAGGTCAAGCAATGAACATGCGTGACAATGGTTTCAACGTAATCGTTGGACAACGCCCTGGTAAAACTTACGACAAAGCAGTTGCTGATGGTTGGGTTCCAGGTAAAACTCTTTTCAGCATCGAAGACGCATTGAAAAAAGGTACAATCATCTGTTTCCTTTTGTCAGATGCAGCTCAAATTGCCTTGTGGCCAACAGTGAAACAATACCTCAAAAAAGGTAAAACTTTATATTTCTCTCACGGTTTCGGTATCACTTACAGCAAAAAAACTGGTATCAAACCACCTAAGAATGTTGACGTAGTTTTGGTAGCTCCAAAAGGTTCGGGTACTTCACTTCGTCGTTTATTCGTTGAAGGAAAAGGCCTTAACTCATCTTTCGCTGTTTACCAAGATGCTTCGGGTCACGCTCGTGAAACGGCCATCGCAATGGGTATCGGTGTAGGTTCTGGTTATTTGTTTGAAACAGATTTCTACCGTGAAGTAACATCTGACCTTACTGGTGAGCGTGGAACTTTGATGGGTGCTATCCAAGGTATCTTTGCTGCTCAATACGAAGTATTGCGTGAAAATGGTCACTCTCCATCAGAAGCTTTCAACGAAACTGTTGAAGAATTAACTCAGTCATTGATGCCATTAGTTGCAGAAAACGGAATGGATTGGATGTATGCCAACTGCTCTACAACTGCTCAACGTGGTGCGTTAGACTGGTGGAAACCTTTCCACGATGCTACAAAACCAGTTTTCAAGAAATTGTATCAAAGTGTGAAATCACAAAAAGAAGCTACTCAGTCAATCACTCGTAACTCTGAGCCAGATTACCGTGAGAAATTGGAAGTTGAATTAGCTGAACTTCGTGAGTCGGAAATGTGGCAAGCAGGTAAAACTGTTCGTAGCTTACGTCCAGAAAGAAACTAATTTTTGTAATATAAGGAAGACTTCGCTTGAAGCGAAGTCTTCCTTTGCAAGCGTTTCATAAATTATAAAAAGCACAGGGGCAAAATCTCTGTGCTTTTTGTATATTTGAATTTCATAAAATAAGCCTTCATCACATGACCAAAATAAAGTCAGAAATCATATTTCCTGATTTAGACAACATATATCTCGCCGCCGAACGCTTGCAAGGTGTGGCGGTTCATACGCCATTGATGCACAATCTGAATCTTTCGGAGCGTTATGAAGCCAATATTTACCTCAAGCGTGAAGATTTGCAGGTGGTTCGTTCTTACAAAATCAGAGGAGCTTATAATAAAATGGCGGCTCTACCGAAAGAACAACTTGAAAAGGGGGTAGTGTGTGCCAGTGCGGGCAATCATGCACAGGGGCTTGCGTATGCGTGCAGGAAATTGCAGGTAAAAGGCACCATCTTTATGCCCACAACTACGCCCGCTCAGAAAATCAAGCAAGTTGGTATGTTTGGGAAAGAGTTTGTAAAAATCGAACTCGTTGGCGATACCTACGATGATGCTTATTATGCCGCAAAAAAATATTGTGAAGAACAAAACGCCACTTTCGTGCATCCGTTCGATGACTTGCAGGTAATGGAAGGACAAGGAACTGTAGGCTTGGAAATCTTCAAAGACTCTAATTTCAAAATTGATTATTTGGTTTTTGCTATCGGTGGTGGTGGGTTAGCTTCTGGAGTTTCGACGGTTTTTAAACAACTTTCGCCCAAAACCAAACTTGTTGCGGTTGAGCCACTTGGCTCGCCAACCATGAAAACGGCTTTAGAGCAAGACCAAGTAGTTACGCTCGAAGAAATCGACAAATTTGTAGATGGAGCGGCCGTAAAACGTGCAGGAGATTTAACGTTTCAAGTATGTAAACAAAACCTCAATCACGAAATTTTGCTCATTCCTGAAGGAAAAGTTTGCTCCACGATTCTTCAACTTTATAACGAAGAAGCCATCGTAGCCGAGCCAGCAGGAGCATTATCAGTTTCAGCTCTCGACTTTATAAAAGATGAAATAAAAGGAAAAAATGTGGTCTGTATCATCGGTGGAGGAAATAATGACATTACTCGAACCGAAGAGATAAAAGAGCGTTCGCTACTGTATGAAGGCTTAAAACATTACTTCATTATTCGCTTTCCACAACGTGCTGGGGCTTTCAAGACGTTCTTGAATGATGTACTAAGCCCGACCGATAATATTGTATTTTTTGAATATTCTAAGAAAACAGCTCGTGAACGTGGACCAGCATTAGTTGGTATCGAATTGAAACAACAATCTGACTTTCAGCCGCTTATCGAACGCATGAAAGAAAACAACGTTCAGTTCGAATACATCAATGATAAACCCGAAATTTTCGAGTTTTTGATATAGTTTATTCCAAAAAGCATAATAAAAGAAGGGCTTTCATTATCTTTGCACCGTGAAAGCCTTTATTCTGATTCAATGTATCTACTTTTTATAGTATTATTTCTTGTTTTTCTTTGGCAAATTCATCGGAATACTTCGTATATTTCTGAAAGCCTCAATGATTATCTAATCAAGTTTTTTGTTGGATTGGTTTCTTGTATTATTCCAACAGGCTTCCTTCTGTCTGAACTCAATCAGATAAGCCACGCTGTATCGTGGGGTATTGGTGTAAACACTTTAGCTTTTTTGTTTTATTTCTTTTTCACAAAAATCTCCGAAAATCACCAATATTCACTTATAAATTCACTTAAAACACTTCCAAAAAACCTCTCTGACATTTGGCAAGAACAAAGCTTCTTAGGAAAATCAGTATTTGGAATCTTAGGAACTGGCTTACTGATTGTCAGTATTTTAAACTTAGGAATGTTTTTCTTGACTTATCCCAACGAATGGGATAGCATGACAGGGCATTTAGTAAAATGTGCTTTATACCTCCAAAATGGCAACATGAATCGTCTACAAGGCACCACTTGGACGATTGATTTTTACCCAAATTCACTGCCAACTTTACAGATGTTTGGCTTTCATCTTTTTGGCGAACAAGGTTTTAAAGTAATTCATTATTTATCATATTGGCTTTTTGCAATTTCAGCTTACGGAATCGCTTTCAGAATAACCCAAAATAAAGCAGCATCTTTGCTCGTTTTTGTGCTTTCAGCTTTACTTCCAACGGCTTTAGTACAAGCAACAACTACCGAAACTGACATCGTTTTGTCGGCCTATTTAGGTTGTTTGACATACTTCATGTTTTCGTTTAAAGCCAACCCTTCTCGCCTCAACGTTTCGCTCATTGCACTGATGGCAGGTATCTGGATTGGTCATAAAGTTACATTCTTGCTTATTGCTCCTGCGGCAGTAGTTGTGGCATTCCACACGGTTTTGTTGAAAAAGCAATTCTATCAACAAATCAAGGTTTTTATTATTGTTTTTGTAGCAGCCATAAGCATTTATGCCTTACCAACTGGCTATATCGGTAATATCAGAGAGTCGAAGAAATTTAGCCTCGGCAGCCTTTCTGCACCCGAAATGGTAATGAGATGGCACGGAATTGAACATTATACAGGTAAAGAAAAAATCAAAAACCTGGTCTTCAATGTTGGTCGATATTCATCAGATTTTTTAAACATGGATGGACTTAGGAGTTCTCCGATGGGGAAAGAGTTGAATGATATTGTGCGATATTGGCCAAACAAAATCCTTAGTAAACTAAATCTCGAAGGTGAACATTTTACGGTTGTTTCGTATTTTTCTTTTGAACATCCAGTACGATTCTACCTCGAAAGACCTTTTTGGGGATTTATAGGTTTTGGTCTGATACTACCAATTATGCTCATTTTGGGTTGGAAAGTTTTACGAAGTTTTAAGAAATTAAATAATGTTGAAAAAAGCCTTTCAGTACTTGCTTTTGCCGCAACTTTACACTTTTTATCGCTCTGTTATTCAGCACCTTACGACCCAATCAAGGCTCGTTATTTTCTGAATATGGCTGTTTGGTGTATGCCTATGCTTTCTTTGGTTAGTTTATCTTGGCTACAAAAAAAAACTACTTTTAATAAGGTTTTTCTTATAACCATTAGTCTTTTTATTGTTATTTCTGCCATTCCGACTATTCTTTTCATGCGAATACACCCTGTTTTTGGCGAGAAGAATATCTTTAATGCCAACCGTTTAGAATTAATTACAATTGCCCGACCAAATGTTTATGAAGCCTATAAAAAATTTGATGAACTTGTGCCGAAAGATGCCATAGTAGCACTCGGAACTCAGCAAGAACATGAAGATTTTGAATATCCACTTTGGGGAGCAGACTTTCAGCGAAAACTGATTCCGATTCATCCATTTAGAAGTGCAGTAAAGCCGATTCCTGCCGAAGCACAATACTTATTCTATTCAAAAGGGGTTATTCCATATCAAGAAGGCGATATTCAGCTTAATTCTATCAATAGCAAATCAGATATTCCTGTCAATGATAGTGAGTTTTATTTAAGAAAGTTAACCCCCACCCCCTAAAGGGGAATTTTAAGCACAATGACAAAAAAAATAATAGAAAATGATGTTAATGTAAGCTCCCCTTTAGGGGTTGGGGGTGGTGGCCGAGTTATTGGCATCATGCAACCCTACGTTTTTCCATACATCGGCTATTTTCAACTCATCAAAGCGGTTGATAAATTTGTGGTGTACGACGACGTAGCGTTTATCAATAAAGGCTGGATAAATAGAAATAACATTTTAGTGAATGGCAAAGCCTCCATGTTTACGATTCCATTAGTTGGAGCAAGTCAAAACCGCCTGATTCGAGATATTGAGGTAGATAATTTGGCGGCTTGGAGTAAAAAGTTTTTAAAGACCATTGAGCAATCTTACAAAAAAGCACCGTTTTATAAAGAAGGTTTCGAGATAATAGAGCAAGTTTTCAGCTTGCCTGTTGCATCTATTGCAGAATTGGCAACCGCAGGTTTAAAAGAAACTTGCAAATATTTAGGCATAAAGACCGAAATCGTAGAAAGTTCAACGATTTACAACAACCAAGACCTAAAATCTCAAGGACGAATTTTGGATATTTGTTTGCAAGAAAAGGCCAATCATTACATCAATCCGATTGGTGGAATGGCTATCTACGATAAACAACTTTTTGCAGATAGCGAAATCTTACTTAATTTTATCAAAGCAAAGCCCATTCAATACAAGCAATTTAACAAAGATGAAGCATCTTTTGTGCCGTGGCTTTCAATCATCGACTTACTGATGTTTTGTTCGGCAGAAGAACTCAACGAACATTTAGATAAATTTGAATTAGTCTGATAGTCAATAGACCACAGACGATAGTCCATAGATATTGCTTAAAATTATAAAACTCAAAATAAAATGGCCAAAGTAGTAGTTTTCGGTACGGAACTGGTGGCAGAATTAGCCCATTATTATCTCACAAATGATTCAGAACACGAAATCGTAGCATTTACTGTCAATAAAGAATATATCAAAGAAGATACTTTCTGCAATTTGCCAGTTGTGCCTTTTGAAGACGTAACAACCCTTTATCCACCTGCCGACTACAAGTTTTTTGCCCCTTTGAGCGAGCGTAAAATGAATATGGTTCGTGCAAAAGTTTATGGTGAGGCCAAAGAAAAAGGCTATTCTTTCATTTCGTATATTAGTTCAAAAGCAACCGTGCTGACTGACCAAATCGGCGAAAATTGTTTTATTTTGGAAGATAATACAATTCAACCATTCGTAAAAATCGGAAACGATGTTGTGCTTTGGAGCGGTAACCACATCGGGCATCACAGCGAAATCAAAGACCACGTTTACTTTACTTCGCACGTTGTTTTATCGGGCCGTTGCGTAGTTGGCGAATACTCATTCTTTGGCGTAAATGCAACCATCAGAGATGGCTGTACGCTTGGCGAAGGTACACTCGTAGCAATGGGAGCAAACGTAACCAAAGCAAAAACTGACTCTTGGAGCATTTGGAAAGGCAATCCTGCGATAAAATCTGAAGTGTCGAGCAAAGACATTAATTTATAATTATAAGCATTTATTTCTTACTTTTGTAGCAAAAACAAGTGAATTATGCTTTTAGTTGAACAAAATATCGGTTTAGAAAACGTAATCCACGAGCTGGGCTACGTTGATTTAGCATCATTTGCGAAACAACAAGCACAAGAAGTTTTATGGAGAAAAATCAAGCATTGTGAAGAAAAAATCAAAGAGTTTGAACTCAAATACGTAATGACTTATAGCGAATTTGAAGAAAAGTTTCACTCAATAAATACTGTTAATGTTTTTGAAAAAGAAGACGATGGCATGATTTGGGAAACTGAAATTTCGCTAAAAAATCATTATTTAGAAATGATAAAAAAAATCGTTGAATGATTCCTGATATTGCAAAATTTAAACCGATACTGAAAGATTTTGAAATAATTGAGCATCAAAATCGTGACGGTGTTCAAATTTTACGATTAAAAATAACATTCATCGACTCGTCAGTTTTATTCGTAACAGATATTTTTATTTCCTTTGAAAATCGAAGAAAATATAGCTTTCATTGGCAAAATATGAATGCAGAATTGATAAGTCGCTGGGATAATGCCCCTCATTTTCCAGATATTAGTTCTCACCCTCATCATCAGCACCTTCAATCAGAAACAAACGTAATTGCAAGTTCAGCAATGAATTTGGTAGATATTTTAAAAATTATACAAGAAAAAATACAAGAATGAGCGATTTCTTTAAGCAACTAATTTGCCCAAAAACACATACAAAACTTGTTTTATCGGCCGATGGCAAAACCCTCAATAATACTTCAACCGAAGAACCCGTAAGCTACGACGTAAACGACATCGTTGATTTAGTTTACCCAAGAGAGCTTTTCGAGCAAGACCGCAAAGAACAAGTAGCCTACAATGATGCTCACGCTCGCTATGACCGTGGGGTTTCATGGGTATTCGAGTCGCTTTACGCTAACGAAGCCGCTACTCGCAAACAAATGATTAGTTTGCTCAAACTGCGTCCGGGCATGAAGGTCCTTGAAGTTGGTGCAGGAACGGGTAAAGATTCAGCTTTTATTATTGATAAAATCACCCCAGGTGGACACGCAGTTTTGTCTGATTTATCTCCAGCCATGCTAAGCCACGCAAAAGAAAAGTTTGCTGATAAAAAAGACGTTACGATTGATTATTTCATCGGAAATGGTTCTTATTTGCCATTTGAAGATAATTCATTCGATGCCCTTTTCCATTTCGGAGGAATCAATACTTTCTCAGAAAGAGCGAAAGCATTTGAAGAATTTAACCGTGTTGTAAAAGTAGGCGGAAGAGTAGTTGTTGGTGATGAAAGTGTAGGAGCATGGCTTCGTGACCAAAAAACATATCAGATTTTAATGGATGCCAATCCGATGTTTGCCGACCAAGTGCCGCTTCAAGATTTACCAAAGAATATCAAGGACGTAAAACTCCAATGGATTTTCGGTAATGGCTACTACGTGCTTGACTTTAAGAAAACTAAAAAAGCACCAAAAGTAAACGTAAATCTACAAATTCCGGGAAAAGACTTTAAGGATAACTGGAAAATCAGAGCAGAAAGAAATCGTAAGTCAAAATAAAATTACCCTTACTGTAATAAAAGAACTTACAACATTATTTTCACCACTAAGGAACTAAGTTTCACTAAGAAAACACCAAGATTTTTAGTGCTTTCTTGTAAACCACCAAAGCGGTAGTAATTATATTTTAACCATAGATTATTTTTTAAAACGCTCAATTTTAAAGATTTTCATGAGAAAATGAGATAAATAATATTCACTCATTCACTCATTCACTCATTCACTCATTCCACAATGTGGCAAAAAAAAGGACTCGTTTATAAGCCTGACGGCAGTCTATCCCACAGCCGCTCGCATGCTCAAGTACCTTATGCGTACAAGCACAAAGATTTTCTCAGGGTTTATTTCTCTTCAAGAGATGATAACGGGTATTCTCGCCCAACATTTATTGATGTTGATTACGACGACCCAACCAAAATTCTTTACATCCACGATACTTTTGTATTGGATTTAGGAGGCCCAGGCGAGTATGATGAAACAGGTGCGATGCCTTCTTGGTTTGTACCACAAGCAAATGGAGACATCTGGTTGTATTATACAGGTTGGAACAGAACTCACAACTCATATCGTCTTTCGATGGGACTTGCTGTAAGTACCGATGGCGGTTTGAATTTCAAGAAAATGTTCCGTGGCCCAATCATGGACCGCTCAATTCATAACCCAATTTGGGCCGCCCAACCTTCGGTGATGTTTGTCAACGGAAAATGGATGATGTGGCATATTTCGGGTCAGAAATGCGAGTATATTCATGACTACCCAGAGCCATTCTACGATTGCCGAGTTGCCGTTTCAGATGATGGTATCAATTGGACTCCAACGGGTGATGTTGCCCTTCCTTTTGATGATTTCCTACATGCTGTTGGTCGCCCGAGTGTATTTCACGAAGATGGTATTTTCAAGATGTATTACTCTTATCGTCATACCCGAGATTATCGCACTGACCGTAACCAAAGTTATCGTTTGGGCTACGCTGAGTCGGTTGATGGTTATAAATGGGAGCGAAAAGATGACTTAGTTGGTATCCATAAATCAGAAAATCCAGCCGATTTCGACTACCAAATGATAAATTATGCTCACTGCTATGAACATAATGGCAAGAAATATTTGTTATATAATGGTAATGGTTTCGGAGCAGCAGGTTTTGCCTACGCTGTTTTGGAAAAATAAATCAATTACTGACAATTATCATTATTTTCTTAATCAGTAACATCTAATTTTACTGAAAATTAAAATCCCCCTTTAGGGGTTAGGGGTCATGAAAGAACAATTCAACAAAGACGGATACATTATTATCAAAAACTTCTTTTCAAAAGAAGAAATTAATAAAATTTACACCGAAGCACGTAGTCTTTTTGCTCTGCAAATAGAACGAGTTTTAGGCAAAAAAGTTGACATCAACGACCGTGATACTTTCGAGCAAGCCATGTTCGATTTATTCGAAGCTGATTTTACAACTTTTGTGAATACAGGAAAGCAGGCTCAACACCTGATTTCGTTGCACCATCTCGGTACTGACCCTAAAATCATCAATGTATTGAAAGATTTAGGTTATGAGTTCCCGATGATTGGTGTGCGTCCTGCGATGCAATTCAACAGTCGCTATCTATCAAAAGGTGGTAGCCACTGGAAACTCGGTGCTCACCAAGACTGGAGAACTGGTCAAGGCTCACTTGATAGTATAGTTATGTGGTTCCCGATGGTTGATTGTGGTGCCGATTTAGGTGCATTGCAAATCGTACCAGCGAGCCATACAATCGGCTTATTGAAAGCTGATACTTCGGGTTATTTGGGAAGTATTCAAGAAGCTATTCCAGAAGAAGATTACGTACAAACTGAGTTTGAAGTAGGTGATTTATTAATTTTCTCAGCATTTTTGGTGCACCGTTCGGGCGAAAATATCACCAAAAACATTCGTTGGTCAATTCAGTTGCGTTATAATAATATGGCAGAGCCGACCTTCAAAGAAAGAGGTTTTCCGATGCCATATATCTACAAACCAGAAGAAAACTTGGTAACTCCTGACTTCCCGAAAAAAGAACAACTCGAAGAAGTTTTCGCATAAATTATCATAGGCGAACAAGGATGTTCGCCCCACATAAATACAAAGCGTATCAGATTAAGAATAAAACCGTTATTTCAGATGGGGACTTCTTGATTTGATACGCTTTTTGTTTATTTTCGCCGTTATAGGCCATCAAATTAATATTTTTATTAAAAAAATATTTTTTTATAAATTAACTTATGGTAAAATATTATATCTTTTCGCATTAAATCATAATGCACTAAAATAAATAATGTTTACCTTTGTGAAATATTTTTATTTTAGCGAATCAAACCAAAAACTACGACAATAATGGAGCAACAGATTATTTCAACTGACCCTATTGCTTACGAGAAGATTCCAACCAAGATTTTCAAAGACTCAAAAGATGCATCTAAAGCGGTAGCACTTGAAATCGCTGATTTGATCAGAGAGCGTCAACGCCAAAACCGTAATTGCGTTTTAGGCTTAGCAACGGGTTCGTCTCCTAAATCAGTATATGCCGAGTTAATCAGAATGCACCGTGAAGAGGGTCTTAGCTTTAAAAATGTAGTTTCGTTTAATTTAGACGAATACTATCCAATGGAGCCAGACTCATTGCAGAGTTATGTGCGTTTCATGAAAGAGCAACTCTTTGACCACGTTGATATTCCAAAAGAAAATTATTTTATTCCAGACGGAACTGTTCCGCTCAATAAAGTAAAAGATTTTAGCGAAGAATATGAGCGTAAAATAGATGCCGTTGGCGGTTTAGATTTTCAATTATTGGGTATTGGTGCAAACGGACACATTGGTTTCAATGAGCCAGGATCGTTAGTAAACTCACGTACTCGTCTGATGATGCTCGACCACTCTACTCGTGTGGCTGCTGCTTCTGACTTTGGTGGAAGTTTGGTAAAAGTACCAAAGAAAGCCATCACAATGGGGGTTTCTAAAATCCTAAGTGCTAAAAGAGTAGTTTTATTGGCTTGGGGTGAAAGAAAAGCTCCAGTAATTGCTGAGGCAGTTGAGGGGCGTGTAACCGAGACAATTCCAGCCTCTTACTTACAAACTCACCCAAATGCCATGTTTGTCATTGACGAACGTGCCGCTCACGAGCTTACTCGTATGCGTACGCCTTGGGTTGTTGAAGACGTTGAGTGGACTAGCAAGATGGTGAAGAAGGCCGTTACGAACTTGGCACTTACGCTTAATAAACCAATCTTGAAATTGACAAACAAAGATTATAACGATAACGGTCTAAGTGATTTGTTGGCTCGCCACGGACAAGCGTATGACCTAAACATTGATGTATTTAATCAATTACAACATAGTATTTCGGGCTGGCCAGGTGGAAAGCCTAATGCTGATGACACCAACCGCCCAGAAAGAGCATTACCTGCTAAAAAACGTGTAATTATTTTCAGTCCACATCCAGACGATGATATTATTTCGATGGGGGGAACTTTCCAACGTTTGGTTGACCAAGGCCACGATGTGCATATTGGCTATCAGACTTCTGGAAACATTGCCGTTGCTGATGATGAAGCCATTCGTTTTATTGACTTCGTAGTTGACTTCAATGAGAAGTTTGGTATTGAAGGAAAAGAAACACAAAAACTCTTTGCTGATGCAAAAGAATTTTTGAAGAATAAAAAAGATAGCGATATTGATACCGATGCAGTAAGATACGTAAAAGGTTTAATTCGTAGAGGAGAAGCGAAAGCTACTTGCCGTTTTGTAGGTATTCCAGAAGAAAATGTTCATTTCATGGATATGCCTTTTTATGAAACAGGACGTATTGAGAAAAAGCCATTGGGAGAAGAAGATGTTGCGATTGTAGCTAATTTAATAGAATCTATCAAGCCTCATCAAGTATATGCCGCTGGCGACTTAGCTGACCCACACGGCACGCACAAGGTTTGTTTAGATGCCATTTTTGCTGCCGTTGAGCAACTCAAACACAAAAACTTCATGAAAGATTGTTGGGTTTGGTTATACCGTGGTGCTTGGGCAGAGTGGGATATTCACGAAATCGAAATGGCAGTACCGATGTCGCCCGACCAAGTTCTACAAAAACGTATGGGTATTTTCAAGCACCAATCACAAAAAGATGGTGTGGTGTTCCAAGGAACAGATGCTCGTGAGTTTTGGCAACGTGCCGAAGAACGTAATAGCGGAACGGCTCAACTTTACAACAAACTTGGTTTGGCCGAATACGAAGCTATGGAAGCTTTTGTTAGATGGAAATTCTGATAGAATAAATCATAAAGCCACAAAAATAGCCGATTGCATTCGCAATCGGCTATTTTTATATTATGTCGACTATCGCCTATCGACCGTGAACTATTTTACAAGTGAATAACCTCACCATAAGCAGCGGCAGCCGCTTCCATGATAGCTTCTGACATGGTTGGGTGTGGGTGAACCGACTTGATGATTTCCATACCAGTTGTTTCGAGTTTACGAGCTACAACTGCCTCAGCAATCATTTCGGTTACGTTACTACCAATCATGTGGCAACCTAACCACTCGCCGTATTTAGCATCGAAAATAACTTTCACAAAACCTTCTGGTACACCACCAGCTTTTGCCTTACCTGATGCCGAGAATGGGAACTTACCAACTTTGATTTCATAACCAGCTTCTTTAGCTGCTTTTTCGGTATAACCTACCGAAGCGATTTCTGGCGAGCAATACGTACAACCTGGGATATTTTTGTAGTCGAGTGGTTGTGGGTGGTGACCCGCAATTTTCTCAACACAAATGATACCTTCGGCCGATGCTACGTGAGCCAATGCTTGTCCTGGAGTTACATCACCGATGGCATAGTATCCTGGGATATTTGTTTCGGCAAAGCCATTTACTAAGATTTTGCCTCTGTCGGTAGCGATACCTACATCTTCCAAACCAATGTTTTCGATGTTTGCTACGATACCCGCTGCTGAAAGAACAACATCCGTTTCGATTTTGATTTCACCAGTTGGAGTCTTAACAGTTGATACACAACCGCTTCCCGAAGTATCTACTTTCTCTACACTTGAACTTGTATAGATTTCGATACCCATTTTCTTGTAGATTTTTGCTAATTCCTTAGAAATATCTTCGTCTTCTACTGGAACGATGTTTGGCATAAATTCTACGATGGTTACTTTCGTACCCATGCTTGCATATACATACGCAAACTCAACACCGATGGCACCCGAACCCATCACCAACATTGAAGCTGGCTGTTTTTCGAGGCTCATTGCTTTGCGGTATTCGATTACTTTTTCACCATCAAGTGGCACGTTTGGCAATTGTCTTGCTCTTGCACCCGTTGCAATGATGATGTGCTTTCCTTCTACGTCAGATTTTTTACCTTCGGCATCCGTAACTTCTACTTTTTTACCTGGTTTTACTTTTCCGTAACCATTGATTACATCAATTTTATTTTTCTTCATCAAGAAAGTTACACCTTTGCTCATTCCTTCAGCCACACCACGAGAACGTTTAATAACTGCTTCAAAATTTGCATTGGCTTCGCCAACTTCAATACCGTAATCTTTAGCGTGCTTGATGTACTCAAATACTTGAGCCGATTTTAACAACGCTTTTGTTGGAATACAACCCCAGTTGAGGCAAATACCACCTAAATTTTCTTTTTCGATGATGGCTGTTTTCAAGCCTAATTGTGATGCACGAATAGCAGCTACATAGCCGCCCGGCCCACTTCCAAGTATAACAACGTCGTATTGTGCCATAAAAATGTTTCTTGTTAATTGAAAACTCGGTGCAAAATTAGACAAAATAGCTGATACTCAAAAGGTAGGGCAGAATATGTTAGAAATGAGGCAGAAAAGTATTGAGGGAGTAGTGATTTAATGTGTGTTTCATACCTACGGCATGAGAAATGTCAGGTGGTTTATCAACTTCTACCGATATGAAATCCCTGACGGGATAACTCGAAAATTATATCTGAAAAGCACTTTTTTGAATTTTTGGCATAAGATTTGACTTATTTCGAGAAATTCTTGTAGCTTTGCGTTCCTAAAATGAAAAATTACTCTTACATATCACGTGCTTTTGGACTTTTGATGTTCACGATGGTGATGCTGACGAGCGTTTTCGGCAAGCAGCTACCCCAACAAAAACATGATAAGCCCAATAAACCAAAGCAAGAAAAAACCGACAAAAAGCAACAACCCGAAAACCAAACAGTTGTTAGCGAGTTGTCGTTGGAGGTGGTTGTACCCAGCCATGCGTTCGACTTCAACCACGACGCCCTCATTTTACCTACTCCGCAAGTTATTTATCTAAATATCGAAAAAAAGGCTAAAGTTTTCACCAAGCCTATTTTCATACTTTCTTATTTCGAGAATCTCTACGAGCATTTTATTGCTCCCAATGCACCATAACAGTCTTCAGTTTTCAGTAAACAGTCTTTCAGTTTATTGATTTCCCATTTTCTCGTCTCGAAGTGATTATTTATTAAGCAATATTTTGCTTGCAATCGCCTGTGGACAAACTCAATCTGTATATTCCAAAAATCATGTTTCCGTTACCCTCAAACATGAAAATAACCTATAAAAAGTTCCCCCGTCGGGGGTTAGGGGGCTTTTAAATATGAGAAACAAAGGTGGTATAGTCGCCCTGTTGGTGGCTTTTTTAGCAATTAGTATTTATTTCTTGGCCCGTACTTGGAAAGCCAACGATATTAGAAAAGACGCAGAAGCGTATGCAACAGATAAATCTGGCAAAGTAGATTATACAAAAAAACAACGCTACTTAGATTCACTTTGGAAACAACCTGTTTTCTTAGGAATGACTACTACCGAAGACCTAATGAAACAAGAATTAGGCTTAGGTCTTGACCTTCAAGGTGGTATGAGTGTTATTTTGGAGGTTTCTCCTACCGAAATCGTTCGTGCATTGGCTGGCTCACGTGACCCGAAAGTAGCTGCGGCTATCTCGAAAGCACAAGAAAGAGCAGCAACAAGCAGCACAAACTTTGTTGATTTGTTTGCTGAAGAGTTTAAAAAAGTTGCTCCAGATACGAAATTGGCGAGCATTTTCTCGAATAGCTCTAACCGTGGTGTATTGAGCTTAGAGTCGTCTGACGGCCAAGTTGTTAGCTACATCAAAAAAGAAGTTGATGGTGCTTTCGACCGTGCGTTCCGTATTATCCAAACTCGTGTTGATAAATTTGGTGTTGCTAACCCTAACTTACAACGTTTGTCAGGTACTAACCGTATTCAAGTTGAATTACCAGGTGTTGACAACCCACAACGTGTGCGTAAATTACTTTCGGGTGCTGCAAAATTAGAGTTCTGCGAGGTTTACACCATGCAAGAAATTGCTCCAGCATTTGATGGTTTGGCGGCTATTTTATTACAAATGGATGCTGAGGCTAAAGCAGCTGATAAGTCAAATCTAAGCAAAATCGCAGGAAAAGGCGATAACGTAGCTACTGCAACCAACGATACTTCAAAAAACAGCTTGGCAGCTAAATTGGCTGGTGGAAGCAAAACCGATACTTCTAAGAAAGATTCGGCTGCTTTGGCACAACGTCAAACAAACGCATTCAGTAACTTATTTATCGGAACTGGCTACGGTGTGGCTGTACGTGTAAAAGATACGTCACGTGTGAACCAAATCATGCGTCGCCCTGATGTTCAGACACTTTTCCCTGCTAATGCAAGTGCAGTGTATGATGTAAAACCTCGTGCAAACGGTACAAACGTTAACGAAGAAATCGTTGATATGTATTTCGTGAAAGATTTAGGTAAAGCTCCGTTGGAAGGTGATGTTGTAACTAACGCAACACAAGATTTTGATGAAAGAGGTAAGCCAGCGGTTGAAATGCAAATGAATGCAGAAGGTGCAAGAAAATGGAAAGCGTTGACAGGTGCAAACATCGGCCGTCCGATTGCTATCATTCTTGATAACTTCGTTTATTCTGCTCCAAACGTAAACGGTGAAATTGGTGGTGGACGCTCAAGCATCAGTGGTAACTTTACTGTTGAAGAGGCTCTTGACTTAGCAAACGTATTGAAAGCTGGTAAACTTCCTGCTCCAACAAACGTAATCTCGGAAGACATCGTAGGTGCAACCGTAGGTTCGGAAGCTGCTCGTGCGGGTATCCTTTCTTCGGTAATCGGTGTATTGTTTGTATTGGCTTTCGTAATGATTTATTACAACAAAGCTGGTTTGATTGCCAACATCGCCCTTATCGTTAACTTATTCTTGTTGTTGGGTGTAATGGCATCATTTGGTGCAACACTTACATTGCCAGGTATTGCAGGTTTAGTATTATCGGTTGGTATGTCGGTCGATGCGAACGTTTTGATTTACGAGCGTATCAAAGAAGAATTATTGTTGGGTAAAACATTCCCAGTTGCGGTGCGTGATGGTTTCCAAAATGCGATGTCATCAATCATTGACTCAAACGTTACGACTTTAATCACAGGTGCAGTATTATTCATCTTTGGGTCTGGTTTGATTCTTGGTTTTGCAACTACGCTCTTGATTGGTATTTTCACTTCGTTATTCTCAGCAATTTTTGTTTCAAGATTATTCTTCGAATACTATATCAGCAAAGGAAAAACCGTTTCGTTCTTCACGAAATTTACTGAGAAATTATTCAAAGATTCAAACTTTGATTTTGTATCGAAACGTAAATTGTACTACACAATTTCAAGTGCGATTATCATTGCGGGTATCGTTTCTATCTTCTTCAAAGGATTTGGTTTGGGTGTTGACTTCTTAGGTGGTCGTACATACGTAGCGAAATTCGAGAAAACTGTAAACACAGAAGAAATCGACAATGCTTTGAAAGCAACTTTTGAAGGACAAGCAACAGAGGTAAAAACTTTTGGAGGTTTCGACCAAGTAAAAATCACAACTCCTTACAAAATCGAAAACACAAATCCAGAAGTTGAAAAACAAATCGAAACAAGCGTAAATGCTGCTTTAGCTAACGTAAACGGTAATAAAGGTAAAGTAACAAGCTCATCGAAAGTGGGTCCAACGATTGCAAACGATGCTATTGGTGGTGCTTTGAAAGCTGTTTTACTCTCAATCGTATTGGTATTTGTTTATATCTATGTTCGTTTCCGTCGATTGGCGTTTGGTTATGGTGCATTGGTGGCTTTATTCCACGACGTGGCTATTATCCTCGGTATTTTCTCAATCTTCCGTGGATGGTTGCCATTCTCACTTGATGTTGACCAAGCTTTTGTGGGTGCGGTACTGACAATCATGGGTTATTCAATGAACGATACGGTCGTTGTATTTGACCGTGTACGTGAATACTTGACCGAAAAACGTGGCGTGAAAGAAGATATTCCAACGGTTATCAACAATGCCTTGAACAGCACATTGAGCCGTACGGC
>NZ_JBMLRC010000103.1:0-2771 GCF_049241225.1 Emticicia sp. | reverse complement strand
TCACGGTCAAAAACCGTCACCATGATTATTTTTATGTTCGGAAACTTCGTTTTTATCTGCCGAGTAGCTTCAATACCGTCTATATCTGGCATTTCGATGTCCATCAAAATCACTTCGGGTTGTTCGGTTTCGGCAAGCGAAACGGCGTCACGCCCATTCATAGCCTTAAAGACAAGCGTAACTTCTTCAAAATTTGAAAGATTCTGAGAAATACTTCGCAACAAATTGATGTTATCGTCTATGATGGCTATTCTGATTGGCATTTATTCTAATTTAGTGGTGTTTTGATTTTACAAAACTCAACAATCAATGAGCAAAATTCAATACGTCATTTATCGTATTTAGAGACTCACTTCAATTTTTGTTCCTTCTCCAATTTTTGATTTTATGATTAACCTCCCTCCTATTTCATTTACTCTTTTCTGCATATTTAGTAAACCGTAATGCGGGTCTTCTTTAGTTTTTTCTACATCAAAGCCCTTTCCGTTATCAATGATTTCTAAGCAAATTTGCTCTTTGAGTATCTTTAAGTTTACCGAGATTAGTGTCGAATTGGCATATTTAATGGCATTATTGAGGGCTTCCTGAATGATTCGGAAAAGGTTAAGCGTTTTTGTAGAATTCAGTGTTTTTCCGGTTTCATCGAAATTCACTACGATTTGACAGGTTTCGGACTGATAATATTTATGAATATACTGCTGCACTCTCGCCCGAAACTCAGCCAATGAAAAAGTTTCTTGGTTAGTCGCCCAAATGGTA
This sequence comes from Emticicia sp., assembly GCF_049241225.1. NCBI lineage: Bacteria > Pseudomonadati > Bacteroidota > Cytophagia > Cytophagales > Leadbetterellaceae > Emticicia > Emticicia sp. The sequence continues at coordinate 2,012 of NZ_JBMLRC010000103.1, read as the reverse complement.
TCTCTCAAACTTTGAATAGCTTCACGCACAAACTCATTGACGCTTTCTACTTTTTCGGAAGTTAGTTTTTGTTTTTCAGCTAAAAAACCGATGTTATCTAAACTTGATGAAATGACCGAGAGTTGAGAACCCACGTTGTCGTGCAAATCACGAGAAATATTAGCTCTTTCTTGAAGCAATTTTAGTTGGCCTTCATAAACGAGTTTTTGTTGGTATTCTTTTTCATCTCGAAGTATTTTGTAGCGATAGCCCAAACCAACAGCTAATGTTAGGATATCAAAGAGGAAGCTAATCATCGAGCCTTCGGTTTCGAGAAGTAAGTGATTCGGAATAATTCCGTAGTTTCGGGCAGTAGATAGTGTTGCAAAAATGACGGTAGGTGATATACCGATTAAGTAAAACCTACTCGCAACAAGCTCAATTTTTTTGAAATAACTATAAAAAACAAGGTAAAAGCTAAAGAAAATGGGAAATAATAAAGTAAAAGGAAATAATAATCTTGCATTTTGCGGAATCAAGATTTGATTTTCGCCTGCATATTTTTCATACCAAAGCATTACAATTCCCAACACGCAAATTAAAATGCTTATGCGGAATAAAAGCAGAAGCCACTTTGGAAATTTGTAGTTTGAAAACAAATATTCTTTTATAAATAACTGAGTGAAAAGAATATTCAAAATCATAAAGACTTGGCGAGTGTTTTTACTGTAAAAAATCAAAAAACCATCTTGGTAATATTCTAAAAAAAAGCCTTTGTTTAATAATACATAAAACAGCGACATTAGAATACAAATCGAATAAAAAAGGTAAAGTTTTTTACGAAAATACAGAAAAAGAAAGAACCCAAGACTAGCTACAAAAAGCAATATTCCACCAAAACCTCCCCAAATAAATTTTCGTTTGATTTCATTCTCATAAAAATCTTCTTCGTTCCATACTCTGATTGGAGGAATCATGGAAAGTGAACCTCGATAAATTCGAAAATAGGCCGTTTGAGAACTCTTGCCGTTGATACTAACTGGAAAAACTGGATTGTAGTGTTTAAAGATTCGGTCGCTGTATGGATATTTCCAGCCGAGCGTATCAGACCGATAGACTATTTTTCCATTTTTTTCTAAAAAAAGATTTACTTCATCCAAAAAGGCGTAATCTACCTCTAATAGTTTTTTGTATGCCAAAGAGTCTTCATTTTTAAACGAAATTCTGAGCCAAAAAGGGGTATTTCCATGACCGAAACTGAGTTTATTATTGGAGAGCAGGCTAAATTCTTTGTCTTTCTTCAATAAACTATCTACTGTTAAGTTTGAATTGACATCTTTTATATACCAAACCGAATGCTTTTGCTCTTTTTGAGCCAAAACAAGCTGACAGCTTAACAAATAAAATAAGATAGATAGAATAGGTGTTTTCATGAAAAAACAAAATACGTCATTTGCCGTATTGAAGCCATGTGGTGAATTTATGACTTTTGTTGCATTAAACAAAATTCGTATAACCATGAAAAAACAAATTACCCTTTATGTAACTTTCTCAATACTGCTTTTTGCTGCTGCTTGTAAAAAAGCTTCTGAACCTACTCCTCCAACCCGTACTGAAATGCTTACAAGTAGTCCTTGGAAATGGGTGGGCGGAACAGTTAGTCCTGCGTACGATATTTTTGGCGATGGAAAACCAATCAACGGAGACTATTTTACTAAAGCTCCCAAATGCTGGCAAGATGATATTTATACGTTTACGTCTGCCAATAAATTTACGCACGATGAAGGTGCTACCAAATGCGACCCAGCAGACCCACAAATATACTCGCAAGGCACTTGGGCATTTGAAACAGGCGAAAATGTTATCAGAATTAAGACAAGTTCTAATTCAAGCGATGATTCGATATGGCAAATAAATGAACTAACCTCTACCTCACTAAAAGTTATTGAAACGTATGTAGAAAATGGCAAAACCTATTCATTTGGTTATAATTTTAGTCGTTAATGAAACAAAAACAGCAATGTCGATATTAA
>NZ_JBMLRC010000102.1:0-14361 GCF_049241225.1 Emticicia sp. | reverse complement strand
TCCATTCTGCAAAATATTGAAAATTTTCAAAGAGTTTTTGCTCTTCAATCGGCCATTCGGACGGATTCGCTTCGGCATACTTTGGTAATTTGCTTAAAAGTGTATTATGGTCGATGGCTCGTAAAAGTCTGTGCAAATTGAAATATATTTTATTGAAAAAAGTAAGTGTATGAATGGCGATGATTTTCTCAAAACCCTGTTTATTGTGAAAACGGTAAGTTTTCGGAATCTCCCAAAAACGAACGCCAATAAATTCATGGTTTTCTAAAACGGGGCTTGTCTCCAGAAAATCAAGCGGATAAATCGAAAAAGCATTTTGGTACGATGGAGCTTTGTTCGGAAAATCCTTTTTCTTAGATAGATATTCAGTCAGGAAATAATTGATTTCTCTGAAACCCTCATTGTTTTTTGCCAAACAGATATACTTCAATTCATCACCATTTCTAAACTCCACTCCTACTATCGGCCTAATATTGGCTGTCTTGCACGCTTTTATAAAATCAAAAACTCCTGAAGTATTATTAATATCAGTCAATGCCATACAGCCAATACCTAACTCAACGGCCTTATTTACAAGGTCTTGGATGGGAATTGTGCCGTATCGGAGACTAAAATATGAATGACAATTCAAGTACATCAGCGATAAATGGGTATTTTGTTAGATGGATAATTGCTTTTGCGTATAAATCTTGGTTTTCGGGTTGAGTAAAGTACCATTCCAAATGCCCGACCAATGAAGCGACTGCCGTATTTGATTCTGACCCTATCCATTGCTTGGTATAAACCCGCCATTTCTGCGGTATTATCAAACAGATTGATTTGACTAAAGCCCTGCACCAATTTGCTGAATCTCACTCCTACCAATCTAATCAAAAGCCGTTTGTCGTAGAGTTTTTCAAAAAGGTCAGTTACTTTTTCTATAATCGTTTGGTCGTCGGTCGTGTATGGAATATTGAATTGTTTGGTATGAGTATCAAAATTTGAGTAGCGAATCTTGACCGTAACACAGCCCGTGCATTGCCGTTTTTGCCGAAGTTCAAAGGTCATTTCTTCGACCATTTTCAGCAAAACTGCCTTGAGTTTGTTTACGTCGGTAGTGTCTTTATCAAAAGTAATTTCTTTTGAAATCGACTTTTTATCATGGTATGGCTCAATAGGAGTATTATCTAAACCATTGGCTCTTTCCCAAAGGGTTGTACCATTTTTACCAAATACACTTTCGAGCATTTTTCGTGGCATTTCAGCCAATGAACCAATGTTTTGAATGCCCATATTTCTGAGCGTTTGACCCGTAACCGAACCCACCATTGGCAATTTACTAACCGAAAGTGGCCTCAAAAATGCCTTTTCATTTCCTGCCAAAATGTGGCATTGCCCATTAGGTTTTACTTCGTTCGTGGCTACTTTCGATACTGTTTTATTGCTTGCCAATCCAAACGAAATACTTAGACCCGTTTCTTTACAGATTTCGTTTTTGATTTGGGTCGAATATTTCAAGCAACCGAAATACTTTTCCATACCCGATAAATCGACATAAAACTCATCAATTGACGCTTTTTCAAGCACGGGAACTCTATCCGATATGATTTGCGTAACCATATCCGAATATTGGGTATAAGATTCATAATCACCCTTGATGAAAATGGCATCTGGGCAAAGCCGTTTGGCCAATACTGATGACATGGCCGAATGAATACCAAACTTTCGGGCTTCGTAACTGCAAGCAGCTACCACTCCTCTATCCGATATTCCACCGACAATCACGGGTTTGTTTAAAAGTAATGGATTTTTCAGTCTTTCGACCGATACATAGAAAGCGTCTAAGTCAAAGTGAACAATGTTTTTTTCCATAGAAAAAATATTTTTAGGATTCTGTTGGCAAGTTATTGACAAAATGCGTAGTATTGTCTGCTCAAAATGCTTAGTATATGTCAATTTATAAAATTATAGGTCAAAACGTTAGACTTTTAAGGCAACAGAAGGGTCTTTCACAAGAACAAATAGCAGATTTGCTGAATCTGCCGAGTAATACTTATGCCTATTACGAAAGAGGAGATAGAGATTTTCCGATGGATTCGCTTGTGAAGGTTTCGGGGATTTTTAGTATTGCTTTAGATGCTCTAATCAAGTATGATTTGAGTAAAATCGACCTAAAAGGTTTGATGCAGGTAGGTAGCAATCGCCTTTTGTTTCCGATACTTATCAAGGAAAACACTAAAGTTGAGAGCATTGAAATTGTACCAATCAAGGCATCGGCTGGGTACAGAAAAGGCTATGCCGACCCACAATTTATTGAAGCCTTGCCCAAAATCAGTTTACCATTTTTGGGCGTTGGTACACACCGAGGTTTTCAGATTGGTGGAGATTCGATGTTACCGATTCAGTCAGAATCTTACATTGTAGGAAAATATATTGAGAGTTTTGAAGACATTAGAAATAATAAATCATACATAATTCTGACGTATGAAGATATTCTTTACAAACAAGTAAAAAACAAAATCAATGACGATGGCACATTGCATCTGATTTCAAATAATAAATATTACCCAACAATTCAGATTGAGCCACAGAATATCTTGGAGATTTGGCAATTTACCTGCTTTATTTCTACCAAAGATATTGATGAATATTCAATGGGATTAGAAGATATTTTTATGTCTTTGAATGGTATCAGTAAAGGAATCGAGGAGATAAAGGAGAGGATACTAATCAAATAATTGAAGCTCAGGGTAATCAACTCTTTCCAAAATCACGGCTTTGTTACGATTCGCTTTGGCATTGTTAGCTTCCATTGAGATTGGAATGGCCACTAAGTCTGTCTCAGTGTAAGTTTTGATTAAATCGGTGATTGATTGACGAGATAATTGAGGGTTGAGCCATGTTTTTTCGTCATTTTGATTCAAAATTAATGGCATTCTTTTCTTCACATTGTGTATTTTTTCCATTAATTCGTTGGCTGGCGTGGTAAGAATACTAAAAGTATTTTTTACTTCACCAGTGGTCTTATCAACCCAAGAATCATATACGCAAGCCAATGAAAATATTTCTTGCCCTTCGATTTTGATGTAGTAGGGATACTTTTTATTATTGAGCTGTCGCCATTCAAAAAAGCCCGAAACTGGTAAAATACAACGTTGAGAAACAATGGCTGACTTGAAAGATGGTTTTTCAAAAACCGTTTCACCAACAGCATTGAGCGTATTGTGCTGAAAACTCGCATCTTTTGCCCAAATGGGTATTAGGCCCCACTCATACAAAAAGATACCATCGTGTTTGATGATAGGCAATTTAGGATGCTCAAAACCACTTACAAAATAATAAGTAAGTACTTCAAACTCCTCAATGTTTGACTTCCAGTTGGGTGGTAAAGCATTTTTATAACGTTCGGCCAGCTTAGATTTCTTTTTTTCGAGGTAGGAGGCGTTGTAACACATAAGATTTGGGGTTGAGATTTCATTATTCTAATTTATTTAAAATAGCTACACTGCTATCCACCCTTAATTCACTCCTTAGTAACTGTTTAAATCATAAATATTTCTTATATTAGCAATATTTAATTTATTGTTTGTCAATTTTAAGGTAAATGTTCAGTTATTAAAAAAGACATTTTGTTGACCTAAACATTTATGTAGGGCGAGTAATAATATTTAATTAATTATTAGAAAAATTAATTTACTTCTTTGATAATCTTTTCAGAATGACTGTACCATCTGTTATCGCTATCTCTCTGCGAACGAACGAATATTGTTGTATGATAAAGTTTAAATCTACTTTTTAATTGTTCAAATCCTACAAGTGATGCTTTTATATACCAACCTGAACCTGCTTCACTCTCAAAATGGGGAAGTTTAATAAATGAATTACCATTCATCCAAAATATTGACTCTACCATAATTTTACCAGTATCATCAGTCCATCTAAATAAGCCCGTTTCATCAAAAAACCAACCCATCTCTTTAGCTACTTGTGGATTAAAAGCTAACCAATTTAGAATCTTATTAGGACTAATATGTGTAAAATTATGCCAATTGGAGAGTATCAATTCTTGATTTTCGAGGTCTAAATCATAATAATCTTCCAAAAACACCTCTCTTGTTATTTCAAATGGAATATTTTCATTTTTTTTATCTCTAATTTTTGTTGAAATGAAAGCATTTCTATTTTCTTGCTCTAAATCCCATCCTAAACATCTTATTGTTGTTGTTTCTCCAATGATTACAAAATCATCAAATTTAAATTGATAATTAGGAATTTGTTTGCCAACTTGTAAATACCAATCATCTTTGAGATAGTAATGGTTTTTATTATAATCTAATTCAAAACCCTCGTGAATAATCCCCTTGATAAAAATAGGCTGTTTTTGTGGAATTATTTTCCAATAATCTCCATCAATATTTTTGGTTATAAAAACAAAGTTTTCTTTTTGAAAATAAAAGCCTATTTCATATAATTCTTTTAAGAGAATATTTATTGCAATATTCGTAGCAAATCCTCCAAGAATTGGACTACTTGAGTCAACGGTTAATGAATTGTTAGTTTTAGAAATCAAGTTTTGAAAATCAACATTTTGCTCTAAGTCTTGTATGATAGAGATTATTTTATTCTCCCAAATGCCTTCATCTAATCTTAATAAATCAGCAAGAAACCGAATGCAGAGCTCTGACCTATTTATTACATCTTCTAAGAGAATATCTTGATTTTTAAATTTTTTATTAAAGTTGGTAAAGGTTTCATTAAGCAACAAAAGTTTATTCCGATACAATTTCCAGTTCAAATCAAACTGAAAACGATTAATTATTTGTTCTTGGTATTCTTCAAATTCCAATAGGAGTTCTTGAGCGGTAATACTTACATAGAATAGTTTTGAATCAGACAACAGTAGCAATTCATTATAAAAGTTCTTTATCAAATTTGGATATGAGGTGCCCACACAGTACAAAATTTGACTTGAGTTTATCTGATTTATTAAAGTATTTTCAGCACAATAACTTTTTAATCGCTCAATAAAACCTTTATTACCTTTTGAAAGCAATTTAATAAATAGGGTAATTGACGTTTGAGAAAGTGTAATTGAATTTTGATTTATATAGAAAAGTAATAAATCTGCCCCAATGTAATCTATACTTTTATGACCCTTTGAAAACTTGGGCAAGTTTTCTATTACTTCTGCGGTATTAAATAGTCGTTGTAAATAAACCTCCATTTCACTCCAAACATCAGTAACTTGATAGTTTGGAGCAATTACTTCTAAAATTTTATCTACCTCAAATAAATCTTGAGATGAGTGTCTAAACGTTTTTTGAGCATAATCAGCAAAAGCCTCTTTCCTTGCATTTTCACCCTCTATTTCAATAAGATATTGATACGCAAACAATCGTTTAGCACCATCATATTGATGAATCCACGTATTACTTTTGTTACTTAAAACTTTATGAATTATGGTTCGTCCAGCTCTGAAAAAATTGTTTTCAACACATAGTTTGGCAAATTGAATATTCAAATCATCTCTTTCGTGGTTTTTCTGCTGTAAGAACTCATATAATTGGAGAATTTTATCATCATCAAATAAATAAGAAAATTTGATGAGTGCGGGTTTCCAATCAAAATCAATCGAATATTTAATCACTTGATTAGAAAACAAATACCAAAAATCCCCAAAATCTTTTATCGTTTCTAATACTTCATTTGGTGTAAACTCTTTATCATCAGTTAGTTTTAGATTACTTTTTTGTCGAACCTCTTCTTTAATTTCTTCAATTTCAAAATCGGTTTGATATTCAATTTCGAATTCATCAAGTATTCTGTAATATACTTTTTGGAACTCAATAATTGGGTTGACTGACAAGTAATAACAAAGTTTTTGAATAAAATCTTCATAAACACTGTGTTCTAGAACCTCCTGAGCTTTGTTAATTATTTTTCTTAGAAGGTCGGCATCCGAATAGTTATGGGTATAAATGAATATTTCTCCCCATATTTCGAATATTAGTAGAAACTCAGCTTGGGTTATATTTTTTAATGAGAATTCAATAAATGTACTTAATGAAGAAACATAAGAACCTAAATTGTTTTCTAATTGCCACTTTAATAGCAAAACACCATCATATAAATTAATTTTAAACAATTCTTTAAGTATTGAATCCGAAATATCACTCCCTGCATTTTCGGTAGTTCTATCAACGTGATAATTTATTGAATTTAGCCACTCTATTCTTTGATATGCTTTTTCGGGTTCAATTTCATTGATTTTCATTAACCACATCATCCAAAATTGAAGTTGATAATCTTTTCGATATCCTACACCAAAAGATTCTTCAGTAGCCCTCTTTAACCAAAACTTTGCTTCATTTTTTTCTTCAATTAGAAGCCAATATCTACAAATTTTCAATGATTGAGTTATTTTGCTATCTAAATCACTTTCTTGCTCAACAGATTCTTTCCCCCATACATTTAGATATTTTGATGTTTCCATTTTATCTAAACCAAATTCAAATAAATGGAAAAGGATACTTAGTTTTAAATCGTTACTTTTCCAATATTCATTATTTAACTCAAATTCTTTTTTTAAGAAATTCCAAAAAACATTGATAGCTGCCGAACCATAATTCCCAATTATGTTGATTAATAATTTAAATGTTGCCTCTTTTTTATCAATAACGCCATTCCATGTTCTATGTCGAATTCCATGGTTTTGATAAAAGTATCGGACAATTGGGAAAACATTACGAATGTCAAAGGCTTTATTGGTTTCAAAGTCCATTCTAATTTGTGCTAAATAGAAAAAAAGTCTTTCAAACTCAATAGCTACATTTTCTTCCTCATTTTTTACAATAGGTAATGTTTCATTGATTGAAAATAAGTGACCAAGTGAAAGTTTTAGTACAAAAACCTTATACAAAATAAGTTCTGTATGTAGACTTACCGCAGTACTATATTCAAACTTAGCTCTTGGTATTTCGATGTCTTTTATCCATGTTTCTATTAAACTCCTGTCATTGAGCACTTTAAATATCAAGAATGCAATTCTTATTCTCTGTGAGCTATCACAATCATTCTTCTCATTGTATTTTAAAATTATTGAAAGTACCTCCGCAGCAAGTTTTTGTTGAATTTCTTCTAAGAAGTATGTAATAATTTCCTCTAAAAGATTTATGTATAATGCTCTATTTTCTTGAATTGAGTAGTTGAAGCATTTACTAAACTCAATTATTTTATCATATTCTTTTGCATCAAATAATTCAGCAAGCAATTTCCAAATTAAATCAATCTTTAAACTATTATCTTCATTTTTCTCATGTTCGCTAATTTCTTTATTATTCGTTTCAGTTTTTAAGTTTTTGATTTTTTCAATAATTTCAATAATTGGTAAGAAATGATGTGCAATAGCTACCCATTCTTCGATTAAACTTTTTGTATTCCCTCTAAAATCATTTCTTTTATCGTGATTTAATATTATTCCATTCTCTGTTATTTCTATTGGCTGTACCATTCTAAAAAGGAGTTTTGAATCTGAAACCTTATTTATTTTATGGTATTCTTTCGCTATTTTTAATTTTAGTATTTGAACTTCTGTTTCATCATTTGGGATAAAAGTGTATTGTTGGATGACCTCATTTTCAACTAATTCTGGAAAAAAATCAAAAATTGATTCTTGTTTAAAATTCCAAGCTCTTCTTGAAAATTCAGCCGTTAAAAAAGCGTATCGTAATAAAAGACTTACATTTTGCTTCTCAGCAGCAATAATTAGCCCCATTCTCAAATCATCATTGATAAAATAGTATGGTCGAAAGCTCTCTAATTGCTTGGAGAAATAATCAGGTTTTGCCAATTCGATAAACGAATCAAATTGTTTTGATTCAAAAAGATGATACAGTCTTTCAAAATGGAATGAAGAAATCGAGGTTTCCTTGCTATAATTCTCTAATTTTTTGTGATATTCAATTACTAAATCCTCATCTTGTTGATTGTTGAAAATATTTTCGGAGGTCTTTTTGAGTAAAAATTGTTTGAAACTATTATGAAATATTACCCATTTGTCAAAAGATTTATTAAAGAATAACTTTATAAAATCATTAAGTAATAGTGCATTGTTTCGAGATATACCCCACTCCTTCAAGAATCTTTCATCAAATCCAAAGCGTAATCTAACTATTAATCCTAATGTTTCAATCGTTTCATGATTGTTGGAATGAGTTGCCCATATTCTTTCATAATAATCGTTAATATCTTCAATTCGTTCTAACTGGTCGAGTGTTTCAGTGATATTTTCGGAGATGAAAATCCTTTTTAGAATATAAGTGAGATAGAGTGGATGTCCTTCTGATATTTGATAGATTTTTTCTTTAACTACCTCATCTTGAATGGTTTGTTTTTCTATTATTAAATAAATGTCTTTTTGAGTTAATGGTTTTATTATAATGTTTCGTTCTGGATTTTCTTGAAGTTTTTTTATTGATAAATCAAGTTCTTGAAAACTGTAAGTTTGACTTCCAAGAACAAAATAAACCCCATCTGGTATGGACTTTGGTAAGGGTAAATACTTAATCAATGTTTGTTCAATTTTATACTCACGTGGAATATGGTCAAGTCCATCAATAATGATAATCGTTTTTCTTCCTGTTTTGATAAATTCGTTTTTTAGTAATTCTAATTGCTTGTAAAAGGTAGATATTATTTGCTCAATATTTCCTTTATATGGATAAACCTGTTCATTGTAGAATCCACATTCAGCAATTTGTAATACTAAATCAAAGAATAAGTTTTGAGCGTTTCCCCTTTCTGGAATATTAATGGCATTATCTAAGTTGGTGTAAGCATAATATCGTATAATTCTTTCATTTCTATCCCATATCCATTCAGTCAGTAATGTGGATTTCCCTGTACCAGGTTTACCACTCAAAAAAATATAGCCACCATTTAAACTTTCAATAGACTGATTAAGCTCTGTTATTGTATCGTTATTTGGCGTATAAATATCGTAATCGACGTAGAAATCATGCCGAAAAGTGGTGTTGCTTTGTAAATGCAATTCTCTCTTTATGTGGTCTGCATAAAAAATGATACTTCCTTTTGGTTCGTAGTATTTGTCAAGGATGAATGATTTATATTTATTATAGTCTTGTTCAATCTGCAATGAGTTTTGATTATCATTATATTTTGGTCTTACTGCACCAAAAATGAACTCAAAATTTTTAAAAAAACTGATAAAGTCAACTTCTGAAATTCCTAAAATTAATAATTCACCTTTCACAAATTGAGACCAATTCTCATCAATCTCTTTTCCTTCTTTAAAATTTTTGTAGTAACTCAATAAATAATCTTCAAATGAGTAAATGTTACCATCATTTAGTTTTAATCTATCGCCTTTTGAGGCTTTTTGAGAGGTGATGATATATATTTTTGTCTTTTTGTTTGGGTTTTGGCTTTTAATTGATTTCCAACTTTCAATCAAGTCTGGGAGTAATATTTTGAAGTCATTGTAAGAAAATGTAGGAGCAGGATTTTGTACCGACCATTTCATTTGGTAGGCATGAACTTCTTCTTTTGTAGCATATTGTATATCGTCGGCAATGCCAGCACTCGAATCGCCAACCTTAATCCATTCAAGGTTGTTTTTTATCAATAATTGGTACGTTTTATCAACAAAAACTTCTATTTGTGGGAGTTTACCTGCAATATCATTCTTATCGCCTTTAGCAGAGTTTTTCATACTTCTTAGACACTTAAACCTGTATATTCATCAATTTCTTTTTTGAGATTCAAACTCTCTTTATTCAATCTGTCCAAGTCCGAAAATGCTTCTTGATAAAGCTGTCTATCTTGTTCCGATATTTCGCTTCCCAATTTATTCATTTGATTTTGTAAATCGTGTGTATAAGCATTTATTTTTCTATGAGAGTAATTGTAAATTTCATTGGTTTGAGTATCAATGATATTATTAAATGCTATTTTTATTTTAGGAATTATTTTATCAAGTGCATTTTCGGCTTCTACCATTGTTTTCTTTATTCTTTTAGCTCTCCTGTCTTCACTTGAAAACAGTAAACTGCCAAATAGTCCAGAAAATGCCCCTACTACAAATCCGATTGGTGCTAATACAGCTCCTAAAATGCCTGTAAAAATACTTGTTCCAATCAATGAACCATAATCAACGGGGGGCATTGTAAATTTTTCTATTTCAGAAATATCAATCAGCTGCTGGTTGGTATGATGATAAATATATTCTCGTAATTGCTTTAAATTTGATTCAATCCAAACATCAATTACATTTTTGAGGTTTGTAAACTGATATTGCGAATGAGAGTTACAACTCTCTATAAGTGAGTTAATCTGCCTTTTTAGATAATTTTTTATTGCGTTTTCATCAGGTAAAGTTGCTGTTAGAGCTACATTTTGAAGTTCGTTTTCTAATTGTCTCAAAATGTTCGTTTTATTATTGTCAATTTGTTGAAATAAATGATTGATAATATCCCCTTTTTGTTTGAACAATATTTCGTGTAGATTTGGGATTTTCTGTTGAACCTCATTTATCATTAAATTCATTGTTGTTCTTTTCTCATCGTCAAATAGTCTACTACTCAAAATTTCTTCAAAACTGCCAATAGAAGTCGAAATTTCGCTGCACAATTCGGACAAATTAACTAATCCATTTCTATTATTATTTAAAATAAAACGCCACAATTCATCTTCTAAACTTTGTAATGAATCATAATTTTGTTTTTTTGTAGGTTGTTGAGTGGTGCTGATGTAAAATATTTTATCGGAAATATGTTCTTTCAATCCAAATTTGTTTACATCTACAAAGACCCTTTTCTTCAATTCTTCCAGTCTATTTTCATCTAAAGCATCAACTTTTGTCAGTACGAGAAAGACTTTATCAGCAGCCGAACCTAATTCACTTAGTTGTTTTTTTACATCTTTTCGAAAAATATATCCTCCATTTTGAGCTGGAGAAGCATCAAATAAAAACAAAATAATATTTGCTTTTGATGCGGTTTTCCACGCATAATCATAAATTATTTCATTTGGGTCATCTAATCCGGGAATATCAAAGATAGCAATACCTTTTTCGAGTTGTTTATTCTTGACATGTATTACTGCCATTTTTACATTTTTGATGTTATCTTCATTGTGGTCTTGCGAAGCAAATAGTTCAAGATTCTCTTCGGTTAGAGAGAAGTCCTCCTTTGTGTTATCTAAATAATAGATACTAAGCTTTTCAGTTATTGCCGAGATTATTTGGATTGGGACACCAGTTGTCTGAAATACACCAACTGGGGATATGTTTTTTCTTAAAAAAGAGTTAATTAAACTACTTTTCCCTGCTCTTGAAGGACCTGAAATTGCAATTCGATAAATTGAGTTATCTATTTTGTCTTTCAATGATTCAATAGAAATACTATTTGTTTGAAAATCAAATCGTTGAGCTATTGATTCCAAATTAGCTATATATTTAGAACAATTTTCTTTTATACAGAAATAAGTATTTGGTAATATTAGTTTTTTAGTTGTATTCTTGGCTTTATATACATAATCCTTTATTTTGTCTAATTTGCCTTTCTCTAAAAGATTGGTTCGTGGAATTTGCAAAGTTTTTGTGCTTTTTCCTGTCCAGTTTGCATCTTTTTCGAGTTTTGAAATAAGGGTCTCATCTATCCAAGTAAAGTACAGTTTGTTGTCTTTCAAATCATTTAAAACAAATAGAATATGTAGATTAGCATTTAACCATTGTATAATTTTCTCCGTTGGAACTTTGTAATGTATAAACTGCTCGGAAAGTTTAATAGATTCTGTTGATTTTAATTGAATGCCAAAAAACTTACTTTCATTTCGAAAAGTATTATTCAAACTATCTGGTTTTACAATTTCTACAAAAGCATCAATTCCATAATCATTTGTTGACCAAGCATTTATATACCAAGGTTCAATTATTTCTTCAAAATTACGCTTTGATTTATCTTCATTTAAGTGGGAACGTACCCTCATAGTATGTATTTTTTGATTAGTGGAAACAGAATTGTAAGATACTTATCCATCTTACAATCAATCTAATAACAAGTTTATTCTTTGTCTTATTAGTAGTCAAATATACTTCATTATTAGCCTTTTTCAAAAAGGGGGTTACCCCCTAATTTTATCTTCTGAAAACATGGCCGTCATAATCTACAAAGTCTTCAATGAATAAGTCATGTGCATAAGCCTTATAATCAAAGTAGTTATGTAGATGTTGTGGCATCTCATTTAAAATGCCGTGTTCTTCTATGTATTGATAGGTAAATTCTAATTCTGCTCCTTCTGAGCCATCGTAATAGCCTTGATACTCATCGTTAAATTCTTGTATCAACTCTTCAAAATCTGTATCTTCATTGATTTCTTTATCTCCAATGAATAAGCCCAAAGCCTCGATGGTTTCATCTTCCATATCTTTGATAGCTTCAACATAATCGAATAGTTTATCGCTTACTGAGCATTCAGAAATCAACTTTTTAGGAATATTTTCATAATCCTGAAACATAAATTCTGGGTCTTCTTCATCGCTGTGCAACTCTTTGCAATATTCAAAAAAATCTTCTTTTGTGTTATAAATTTCTAAATCAACCCATTCGCCAAAGATTGAGCCTTGATTGTATTTAGCGTAAGTACCAACATAAATTTGAGGTGTTTGTGAAGTTTTCATTGTAAAAAATGATTAAAATTAAGTAGCCCAGCACTCGCACGAGCAATCGCCGATTCCAACACGAGAATAGAGTGACAGGGCAACCGCCCTTCGATTGCAAGCCCATTTGATGGTTTACGGTGCGTTGGGTTTTGTGAAGAGCTAAAAAATCAAATGACGTAGTGAAGGCTTGCGGTTGTCAGGCTATTTCTCGTAATTTTCGATGCACAGTGTGAAAAAATGTGCGTGGGGAAAACGTAATGCAGACCGCTTCCCGCTGGTGCAAAGAAAAAAAGGCTCTTTGACAGTTTGCTTTTTCTGCAAGCTGGCAATGTGCCTTTTGTGCGGGTCGGCTCAGTGAATTGTGTGTTTGGGGAGAGTAACTTTTACCCAAGCGACAAAGTGATTGCAAATCGTTTGGCGATTGGGTAAGGGTTACGGTGGTGAATTAAATCCCATTGAGGTAGATTAATTCTTTTTAATATTTCTTTTATTATTTACCTGAAATATTAAAATCGAATATTCTGAATAGTCCTCTCCATTCTTCTGGAAATGGTTCATTTTTATAAAACGATTGAGCTAAAAACTTTAATAAACCTAACTTTTGTTCTTCAGTTTTGAACTTATGATTATCTAAAGGAGTACTCATTATTTCCTTTCTAAATTCTTCAAAATCTTCTGGAAGTTTAATTCCACAATCTACCCAATATTCGTTGTCAAGATGTTTTGAAAAAAATCTAACTTCAAAGTCTGAGATTGCATTAAAGTGTGGATATGCAATTTGCATATTTACTTTTTCATAAAAAATCTCTCTAAAATTATAATAAATATCTTCTAATTTAAGCAGGGCAGTCAATTCAAACAATATAGGTAGTAATAATGAAGATTTGTCGCTATAATTAAAGGGCTTCACACCTGTTGCTTCAAATTCTATCAATGGTTCTAATTGTTGATTACAGTAAGGCATTGTATCTTTTGACAATAATCGGTAATGTATTTGTGTAAAGCACTCTATTAAATATTTTGCTAAAAAATTATAGTCTTCTTGTAAGAATTTTGGATTTTGATAGGTAAAAAAGAAAAAGAGATGTAAAATTGGAATCAAATGATTGTCTAAAATTGGACGACAAAGACCATCTTCATTTTTTAATACAATTTGTTTTATCAATTCTTTTTGTTCTCTAATATATCGTGGATTACTTTGAAAGCCTCCATCAACAAATAAATCACTTAGAAGGCAAAAATACATGAAGTCGTCAATGTACTCAAACGCTCTGAGTGGATAACCGATTGGTTCAAAAGAAAATCCTTCGTTTGAAAAAAGACCGTTAGGGTAACAGGCGAAACTTAGAGTTTTATTAAAATATTCAACATAAAAATTGAATTGTGTTCTTAAAACTTTTAAAAATTCAGTTTGATAACTGGGTTTGTTTTCCGATTTCTCGCTTAAAATAAAAGCCCAAGTATTAAGCACCAAGTACGAGATAGCATATTTTGCAGGATAAAGATTGCCACTGGCTCTACAATAATGCCATATTATTAAAGCTATTAAATTGATGGTTGAGAATAGTTTTTTTAGCTTTCTTGGATTTGGTTTTTGTTTGTATTGGTTAATTATTTCAGCAAGTAGTTTTTTTAAATCATCAAAGTCATAATCTGGAACATCAAGAAAAATAAGGATTCGCTTAAATAATTTTGCTGTTTCG
>NZ_JBMLRC010000101.1:8283-31422 GCF_049241225.1 Emticicia sp. | reverse complement strand
AGATTTAAAATCTGAGAACCGTATTTTATCAGTTTTCCAATAACTACTCTGTCTTATATTTTTCAAATTGTTCGGCAATTTTAGCCGTTGCGGTATCGCCCGAGTGAACTAAAACTCGGTATTTTAATTTGATTGTTTGTCCTTTTTTTAAAGTCGTTTCTTTATCATTTTGTGGCCAATACATTGGGGTTGGCGAGAAAAAACCATAATCACGAGTAAACCACGGCGATGGATACCATTCGTTGGATGGATGTTGTAAAATTGCCATTCCTTCGATTTTATTGCCACGATTTCCGTAAAAATCAATCCAAGGTGATTTTTTGCCGAAAGTTTCTTTTTCTCCCTTATCTCCATTGGCGTTTATCATAGTTCCTCCATTGATAACCGCCAAATCGGCATCCATTCTCCCGCTGAAAAGAGAGTGGTTTGTTTTTTCAATCGTTACATCCATCAGCATCTCCATCGTAATCTCAAAATCAAGTTGATAAATATCGTTCGATGGGGCAGTAATAGTAATTTTACGAATGTCTTTTACGGGAGAATTTGCGTTTGGTCGTCGCCAAATACATTCATCTTGAATCACTACCTTATCAGCACCTGATTCTATGATATCAGCTCTTAATGAAATTATTTGTCCTCTTTCAAGTCCTTCTTGCCAATAATTTCCACCATTTACTTTATCGCAACCAAAAAACAACGAACTATGATGCGGATAATTTCCATTTCGCATTGAAGTTACACTGGCATTTGAAGGCCCGTTTACAGGAAAAAAGAATGGATATTTTTCATCTTGTGAAAAAATATAGCTCGTGAAAAGGTTATTATTGATAAGAATATCAATTTTTGAATTGAATTTTTGGGCTACAATTTTGGTTTGGGCGAAAACCTTAAATTGTAAAATTGACAAAATAATAAGTAAAATATGTTCTTTTTTCATGTGTAATATTAAATGTTTTGCAATTAGGTACAGGGTATCCCGTAGAGACAGGGCATGCCCTGTCTCTACGAAAATTGGGAAATATTTTATTTTTTCTTAGCCAATTCCAATGCTTTGGTTGTGGTGTAATATTTCACGAGCATATTGGGGACTTCCCAAGCTGGCAATTGATTTTTTGCCTTGTAATCTAAAAATCTATCCATTACTTCACCAAAATGTGCTTCGTGACCTGTTCGATAAACATCTGGAATTTCAACTAACCATTCTGAACCTTGCTTTTTAAGATTGATTCCTGCAAACTTTGCTTTTAATGTTTCAAAAGCACTGGTGAGTTCAGAATCAGTTAAATTTAATGGTTTTATATACAGTTGAGGTACAAATTTCTCTTCTTTTCCTTGTCTGATTTCGAGATTTGCTTTTGTACCTTTCATAATTGAATAGTGGGTATCGCCACCTTCGGGGGTGCTATAATTCCACAAAACTTTCACTTTTGCGTTTACACCTTTCAAACGATAATTGATTTCACCATTGGCAAAAATATTGAGCGTAGTATCATTTTTTAGGTCTTTTTTTAGGAAGTCAGGGAAAGTAGAGCTACCCGTAATCAACGAAAACTGACTGAGTGTCATGGTTGTTGGCCAACGTTTTGCAGAAGTTAATTCTACATCTTTTGTTGAAAGCGTTACATTCGGAAAGGCTGCCCATTGCACTAAGTCAACCAAATGGGTGGTTACATCAACAATTCCTTCACCTTGTTGTGAAACATCCATAAACCAAGTTGGGCGTTTGAGCGGACTACCCGAAACATACTTATAAAAATGATGTACACTTTCTTTGATGATTGATGGGTCTGCTGGCGTTCCTTTTTTGAGTGTTCCGAAAATAGTAGAAATCTGCGACAATTCTTTTTGAAGAACCGTTGTAATTTCTGAGCGTTCGGTCATGATATCATATAACAAAACATTGTTTTTCTTGGCAGCTTCAAAGGCTTTTTGTAATTGAATATAGCCTTTGGTATCAATACACATTGGTTTATCAGCCAAAATATTGATGCCTGCTTCGGCAGCTTTTATGATGTATTCGGTTTTCTTTTTATTATTTCCCGCAATTACCAAGACATTGCCTTTTTTCTCGGCAATCATTTTTTCCAGATAATCATTGCCTTGATAAACGTTTTCTTGCCAATTGGTCGGATTTTTGGCACGAGTATTATAACTCTCAATACGCTTGAGATGGTCTTGTAAATCCTGCCCAGAGGGGGCATAAACATTCACAACTTTTTCTACATTTTCGTAAGTTTTATTCTGAACCAAAGCAGCATGAAAATGTCCAGGGTCGAGGGTTATAAACTGAATAGGTTTATTTTGTGCAATCACGGCTGAACTGATAATTGAAAAAAGGAAAAATGATTTTTTTAACATTTTGTATTTTATTTGTTTAATACACTAAGTTCTAAAAATAATTCAAATACTGTGCGTTTATTTACTCTTTTTGCAAAAAAGTATCAAAAAATGATTGTTTTTAATAGTCCAAGGTTAAGCGTTGAGAGTCCATAGTTATCTGAAATCAAAAAAGAATGCAAATCCGATAACTTATTTGGTTTTAATGAGAGTTTTAAGTCCCTTCATTTATTTACAATCCCCCCAATATCTACACGCCCAAGCAATCCATGTACTCCAATTTGGGCCAGTGCTATGCCCGCCTGCGTGTTGTCTGAAAGCTATTTCTCCATCCACTAATGGCATTCCCAATTTGGGAAAATCCATTGTTCCTAAATCTTTTTTGTTAAATAAACGATAGACCGAACCAGCATGAGCAGCACCTAAAAACATACCTTTGGCATCAATCCACTGTCCTTCAACTTGTGGCGAACCAGAACTAATAAAAACTGGTCGAGGTGCAACCAAAGCCACTAATTGATGTGCATCAACTGGGAAATCGTTTGGTGTAAGTTTACTGGCATATTTGATAAAATTTCCCGCAAACCAATGATATTCGGCCGATGAAGCAAGGTTTTCGACTTGTTCGCCAAAAACTCTACGTAAAATTTTTACCCCACCAGCTCCGGACGAACCAATGAAACCCAACGAAAAACGTGGTTCAAAAGCCATCGCAACTATTGCAGCTTTTCCGTAGCGAGAAAGTCCTTCGATAGCGATACGTTTTGCATCGACTTCTTTATCGGTTTCAAAATAATCTAATACACGACTGGCTCCCCAAGCCCATGCTCGTAATGCTCCCCAGTCGTCAGGTTTTCTAAAATTTCCTTTGTTGGTTAGGCCAATAATGCCTTTTGTAAGTCCAGCACCATTATCAGCCTGAACGCTGCTTGGGTCTATGATAGCATAGCCCCAGCCTCGTGAAATGAGTTGTTCTTTCCAAGTTGGTTCGCCCGACGAACCTAAACCGATGGGTTGAGTTGTATTAGGGCCGAAAGGAGAGCGGATAAAACCAAATTCCAATACGACTGGTACTTGTTTGGGGGCTTGGGCGGGCGTTGCGACCAATAAATTTATCTCAACTTTGATGGTTGGATAAGCTGAATTATCGACAATACCTTTGAGCGTTTTTTCTTTAATGGCTTGATTACCAAGCATTGTGTCTTTTACCGAAATCACTTTCCACGTGACTGATGGAATGTTTTTGGATAATCGGCCATATATTTCACTTTCAAAATCTTCTACAATTTCTGGTCTTCTTTTTTCAAGCCATTCTTGAGTAGTTTTTACTTTTTTTCCATTTTTCAGCACCAACGCATCGGGCAAAGTATATTGATTTACTTTTTCTTCCGAACTATTAGCCGCATTGGCATCTTTCGGATTACCCGAAGGGCCAGGGCGAAGTTGAGAACGCTCAATCCCTAACTGCATGAGCATATTGCTATGGTCATTTGTCGTGAGTTTATTGATACTATCTCTTTGGGCAGGAGAGAGTCCAAATTGGGCAAAAGTAGAGATGCTGATGCTACTCAAAAGGACGATTTTGGTAATAGTTTTCATTACTTTTTAATTTCTTTTATATGCTCGGCAACATTGAGCATGGTATCAATATAAATATCTTTTTCGTTTTCTTTAAGGTAATGAAGAAGTTTGCTGTGAGCCTCTTTTGAAACATTCAGACCATGCTCACCACCGACACCATGAAATAGGAAAACCAATAATTTACCTGAACTTTGGGCTTGCTTTACTAAGTCAATCATCTGCTCGCCTGTTGTTCCTTCCATGCTGTAGCAATCAATATCCATTAGATTTTGCTCGTTAATGCTGTGCATTTGGCTTCTGACCGAGCGTGCCGCTACAAATTCATTGGTGAGTGTTTGAATAAATTCGCCCTCGATTACTTTCTTGTGTCCGCAAGTGAATGCAAAGGTGCGTTTGTCTTTTCCATCAATTGCTTTCAAATACGTATTACACATTTTTACTTCATCTTGCATTTTTCTCAAACTATATTTACTCAAATCATATTCGGGTTTTACCCAACTCATACCCGGCAATGAGGCATCGCAAGGATGATAAAGCGTATGATTTCCCAATTCATGGCCATTCATTGCCGCTCTTTTCCATCCACTAATTCTGTTGGTGGCTGCATCTGATGAGGCAGTTAGGTAAAATGTACCTTTAAGGTTCAATGAGTCTAAAGCAGGAATTACATTGTCGAGATGAACATTTAGAGCGTCATCATAAGTAAGTACAACCGAACATTTTTTGCCTTTCCATGCTTTTGTTTCATCTAAACTTTCTACATCTGTGCGGAATGGAGAAGCTGGTAAATCGACAGAGTTATAAAAATTTACACCTTCTGGATTATCTTGCCAAGCGTAGCGAACGTATTTTGGATTTTTTATCGCTTCGTTCCAAATCTCAATTTTATCCTTGCCAATTACTTTTGTTTTTGCCCAAACGAATTTTTTGTCATAATCGGCAATCGAAAACCATCTGAGTTCTTCACCATCTTTTGAAGTGATGCCGTCGGCTACATTGCTAAACGTGAGTGTAATTTTGCCATTTTCAATGTTTTGTGCCAATAAAGTTGGCCCTGAATGCACTAAATCTTTTTCGCCATAAGCAATATTTCTTGCCGAAAGTGCCAGCCTTTTACCAATGTCTTTTTTGTTAAGCGGGTGAATGTCGTTCCATTCACCCAAATCAATCGTAACCGTTACAGCGGTGTTAGGTAGTGTAAGTGCTTGATTTTGTGCTTCTCTGAGCAATGCGTTATTACTTTCGCTTGGCGTGTAGTTAATTTCTTGATAATTAGTGAGTTGTACTACAAAAAAAGGTAGATTTGAATCATTCCAAAGGTTTCGCCAATCGTTGATTAAGGCTGGAAGTAGCTGGTTATATGGTTCTGGATTACCAACATTACTTTCTCCTTGATACCAAAGAAATCCTTTAATTTTCATCGGTAATACTGGAGCAATCATTGCATTGAAGAGGGCAGTTGGTTGATTTTGTTGGTTGATTCCTCCACCGCCAAATCCACCAAAAGTTATTGGCTGGTAGGCTTCACCCACTTTATATTGCCAAGTACCTTTAAGGTCGATTTCTTCGCCATTGGTTGTCATGTAGTATGGTTTGTCTGGCACAAAACCACCTTTTCCAGCAGAATTAGAGACTCTAATGACGAACGTATTTTTACCTTCTTTCAATAAATCGGCTGGAATTTCGTAGCGACGAGGTGGATATTGGTAAGTAATATTGCCAATTTTCTTGCCATTTACATACATTTCATCAGCATCAATGATTCGCCCCATGAAAAGTTTTACGGGTTTACCAAGCCAACTTTTAGGGACTTCAAAAGTTCTTCTAAACCAAACTACACCGTTTAAGTCTTTGATTCCTTGGTCTTCCCAATAACCTGGAATATTCATGTTTCGCCAGCCTTTTGGTTGATAATCTGGGCTTTCCCAATGCTCAATCAAACCTAAATCTTTTATTTGTGTAGTGGTGTTTCTTGGAACTGACAGACGGCGATTGAACGAATTTACATAGCTTGTATCCTTGTTTCGAGCGATGGTTTTTTGAATAGCATCAAAGTTTTTGTATCCACCCTCACTAATCCATGCTTCGATAGGCGTTCCACCGACAGAACTATTGATGATGCCAATCGGAACCTTATATTTTTCGTGAATCTCTCGGGCAAAAAAGTATGAAACCGCCCCAAATGCAAGAATATCTTTAGGATTTGCCGCTTTCCATTGACCTTGTGGAAAATCATCTTTAGGTGCGTTCAGATCCGTAAGCGTTTGCACAAAGAAATTACGAATGTCGGGAAAATTGGCGTTTGTAATATCGTCAGGATACTTTTCTTTGACTCTTTCCATTGGTGTAACCATATTGCTTTGCCCACTACAAAGCCAAACATCGCCAAATGCAATATTTTTGATTGAAATTTCATTTTTTCCTTTCAAAAGCATTTCAAAACCAGTTCCTGTTGGTTGAGCGGGAAGCAATATTTCCCATTTACCATTTTCAGCGGTTGTGGTTTTAAAACTTTTTTTGTTGAAAGTCAGTGTTATTTTTTCTTTTGGCTCAGCCCATCCCCAAATTTTGATGGGTTGGTCACGCTGCAAAACCATATTGTCCGAAATTAATTTTGGCAATCTGATTTGTGCTTTTGCAGTGTAAATGCCTGATAGACAAAATGCTAATAAAATTTTTAAAAGCCTCATTTTATATTTTAATTAAACGCGGTATATTAATGAAGAATGATGTAAGTGATAATTTGGATGTAAATTATGTGCTAATGTTGTATGGTTAGCTTGGGCATATCCAATACGCCCAAACAATGATTTTATAAATAAATTCTTAACCGTAACATATAATATTTATTTTGAGAGAATTTCGATTTCGTATTTTTCTAAATCATCGGCAGTCATCCGGACTTTTAGTTTTCCGCTTCTCCCTTTTTTCGCCCTCACAATAACTAACGCTAATCCATGATATGCTTCTCTGGTAGTAGATGTAAATTTAACCAAATTTGTAGGATCTCCATTATCAGTTGCTACGATTTCACCCGGGCCTTCTAAACTAAAATTTATAATATTGCTAGCATCAGGTATTACCAAACCGTTGATATCAGTAATTTTTACCGTGATAAAAGCTAGATCTTCCCCATCAGCTTTTATAGTAGTTTGGTCGGTAGTTGCTATTATTTTCGATGCTTTATCGGTTGTTTTGACAGTTTCCTCGGCCCATTTTTTTCCATTTTTGTATGATATTACTTTGATTTCACCTGGAAAATATTTTACTTCATCCCAACGAATACGGTACTCAAATTCATTTTTCTTTTTTCTACCTAGCGATTGCCCATTTACAAAGAGTTCGGCTTCATCACCAGTAGTAAATACATGAACTGGGGTTATTTCCCCAATTCGATTTGGCCAATTCCAATGTGGTAATATGTGTACAATAGGCAAATTTGGTCGCCAACGAGCTTGGTAAAGATAAAAGCGGTCTTTTTTAAAACCTGCTAAGTCGATGATACCACTGTACGAACTACGAGCAGAATAGTAGGGAGTTGGCTCTCCGAGGTAGTCCCAGCCAGTCCAGACAAACTCGCCGGCTACGTATGGATGACGATCTTGTGTTGCAAAAACCTTGTCGGGAGATGAGCCAAATTGTGCTGTGTAAAGTTCATAAGCACTAACTTCTGCTGTGATAGGATTTCCTCCTTTATTATCGCTTACTGGGGCTGAATTTTCATTAGTAACTGGAAAAAGATAAGAGCCACGAGTGCTGAGTGCAGATGCAGTTTCGCTGCTAATTATCATTTTTTCAGGAAAAGCTTTCTGAAAAGCAGGATAAAGTGGCGATGTTCGTATACCTTTTAAATGTAGATAAGCAGGTGCATCTCTGATACCTTCACCTTGATAGTTCAGGCTCAAGAAGTCCATTTCTTTGGTAAATGGCATATCAGGTTTTGCATAATTTTGCGATGCCGACGCTGGTCGAGTTGGGTCTTCTTCTCTTACAATATCGTGTAATTTTTTTGCAATTTTTGCACCCTCGTTTTCTGTATATTGTTCGCCAACTTCATTACCAAAACTCCAGGCAAATATTGATGGATGGTTCCGATCACGCCTTATAAACGAACGAGTGTCAGGTTCATGCCAGTCAGCAAAAATTAAATGAAAATCATGGGGAGTTTTTTTACGTTCCCAGCTGTCAAAAATTTCATCAATTACTAAAAAGCCCATGCGATCGGTGAGGTCGAGTAATTCGGTTGCTGGTGGGTTATGGGCCATTCTGATTGCGTTACAACCTAGTTCTCTTAAAATATCGAGCTGCCTTTGAGCTGCACTGATATTAAATGCTGATCCTAAGGCACCTAAATCATGATGTTGGTTTACTCCTTGAAGTCTGATCGCTTCACCGTTAACTATCAAACCTTTTATCGGATTAAATTCAATTTTACGAATTCCAAATTGAGTATCATAAGTGTCAATTACTTTTCCTTTTTGATAGATTATCGTTCTCGCAAGGTATAAATTTGGCTTTTGGGTTGGATATGGACCCCAAAGTTTTGGATTTTTAAGAATTATCGTGCTTTGATCGGCATAATTCTTTTGCGAAGCCACAATAAATTTTTCAGTTGGAAAAGCAGCAATTTCAGTTTTTGACATATTTCCAGCCTCATCAAGCTCAAAAATCTGGGTTTTTACTTCAATTGATTGTGTAAATTTTCCTCTGTTTTCGATATTCAATTTAAGATCTATTTTTGCTTCCTTTTCAGAGACTTCTGTCGTTGTGATGAATGTACCCCACTGAGCTACGTGAACTGGTGAAGTTTTCGTAAGCCATACATTCCGATAAATTCCTCCGCCTGGATACCATCTTGCTGAATAATTTGGATTGTCGAGGCGAATCGCCAACTGATTAACACCACCATAATTGATGTAAGGTGTGAGATCTAGTCTGAAAGAATTATAGCCATACGGCCAACCACCAACTAAATTGCCGTTTAGCCAGATCATGGCATAAGACATAGCCCCGTCGATATCTAAATATATATTTTTGCCTGAGTCGGCTTTAGGAATTGTTAATTTTCTACGATACCAAGCAACCCCATGACTTGGCAAACGTCCCATTCCACCGCCTACTTCTGGGTTATTTCCAGTAAAAAATGCTTGTTTGATTGCCCAATCATGTGGAATTGTCACTTTTTCCCACTTACTGTCTTGAAAATCTGGCTTTACAAAAGGGAAATCAGCACCTGGGTTGGCTTTAGGGCGGATATGTTTATTGGCGGGCTCTTTAATGAAGTCATTGCCCGACGGTAAAATCCAAGGTTTCAATGCTTCATTATGGTTTTCTATTTTTACTGCCTCAGTTGGTTTTGAATCTGCAACCTTGCTATCATTGACTTCTTCAATTTTTGGACGAACTTCGTAAATCAAGTTATCACTTTGGCCGGTATAACGCATGAATCGCCAACCGTCGCTTAGTTTTTGGCGTTCTCTGACAAAATTTGCTTTTTTGTTTTTTTGAGCATACGCACTTAATGTGATTATTAAAAAAAAGAATTTTATCCAAAATTTCATATTTTACATTGTCTATTTGAATCAATTATTTATCACAATAGTGGTAATACTACTCGGCGGAATATCCATCGCCACTACTTTGTCTGAAACATTTAAAACCTTTTTTGTCAAATTAGCAGTTTCGCTCGTTGTGTAAGCTGCAGCTGAAGTTGGATTTAAACCGTTTATTTGTACATTTCTTACGGTAAAACCCTCAGGGTTTAGGATTACTACAACAGTTTGGTTATCTTTTTTATAGGCAGTAATTTTCAAGTAGTTATTCGCAATCGTTTCTGTACCTATTCTCACAAAACTTGGTCGTACAAATTTTGAAAAATTGGCAAAAGCGTAGCCTCGCTTCAAAACTGCTCCATTGGTTGTACCTTCTTCGCCATCACCGATAAATGAATAATAGCGTTGTAAATACCACCATATATAAGCATTCCAATTATTCATCATTGCATCATGGATCGAAGCCAGCATTTTTAAGGTCTCTCCCCACTTTGCCGACTCAGAATAAGTACTCCATTTGGCTGCACCAGCATTTCCGGTATCTAGATTAAGTAAATATTCCGTCATCCAAATCTCTTTTTTTTGTTGTTCGGCTAAGGGAAATTTGGCTAATCCACCTCCGTAAATATGTCCGGCCAAAATATCAATTTTTTTTGATGCACTTTCATTTAAAAGCAAAGCATTCGTAAAGTTTTGGTTGAAATTAAACGATTCAGGGGCTGCCAATTTTGCTCCAATAATTTGCCCTGGGGCGTTTAAAAACGCAATCATTTCCTCTGCAGTCCAATCGCACGACTCGTAATTAACTTTTATATCAGGTTCATTTTGTATGGATACTATATCAATTTTTGCCCCGTTTGTGGCCATAAATGTTATAAACTCATTTATATAATCTTTGAATGCTTTGTAATTTTCAGGAAGAAGGTTACCCTTGATATCACTCTTATTACTTTTTAAAGCGGGTGGAGGAGACCAAGGACACGCCAAAACTACTACACCATTTTTATTGGCTTCTTTGACCGCCTCAATTATTATTGGCCATTCAGCTTTGTTGGATGCGATTCTTACTCTAAATATACTCAAACCTAATTCGTTTTCGTTCAGTCCGAATGCTTTGGTTGCTTCAGCTGGTTTTAATGATTGCGTTCCCCACATGCGATTTGCTCCACCGAAGCCAGCAATGGTCTGATAGGTAGTTTGTGGATTGATTATTATTTTAAAAGGTTCTACTTTTTCTACTACAGTTGAAACATCATCTATGTTTTTTTTGCAACCCGAAAATGCAATGATGTTAGATAAAAAAAAAGCAGTGATTAATATATTTTTCATTTTCATTCTTCATTAGTATAAAATTTGATAAAACTCGACAGTTTTTTTTAGTTGTTGAACTAAGTACTATAATCGGAATTCAATCTTTTGAAAAATGCTCATTTTTTATTAGTATACAGCTAATTTGTGTAACCAATGTATTTGTCTATTATTTTCTACTAGTTGATTTCAAGAAGCTGTAAAAAAAACAATTGATAAAGCTTTCTTGGCATGTTATACCTAATAGATTATTCTATCTACTAAATTTTGCCTATTTGATACGGATATTGAAATATTGAGCCCTTCACCTTTGAGATGAAGGGCTAACCGGCTATGCCGTTTTTTGGTAAGATATTATCACGTTAATTTTTTATTTGAGACAGGCTAAATAACAAACCTTGATGTACTTTCTAGTAACCAGGGTTTTGCTCTAAAACTGCACCACTGTTACGGTCAATTTCTGATTGCGGAATTGGCCACAAATTATAGGTGTCTCTTACTTGTGATGCATAGAACGGATTACATTTTCTTACTCTTTCAGCCCATTTACCCAAACGCATCAATGTAAACATACGTTTTTCTTCAAAGCCAAATTCTCTGATACGTTCATCCAAAATGTAATCAATATTAACTTCAGATGGAGTCACTGCTTTTGCTTTTGCTCTCGAGCGAACAACATTTATATCAGCCGCTGCCGCATCTAATTTATTCAGACCTAAATTCGCCTCTGCTCGGAGTAGGTATGTTTCTGCCAAACGCACCAAATATTGATCTTGATAAGTTGCACCAGCACCACTTTTTAACAAAAATGGATACCTAGAGTCAGTTCCGGCCAACAATCCTGCTGGGTGACCAAACGGGTCAGTACATTTTGTTTGATACGGATATATTGCTCTGTCGCTCACGCCAGAAACAACTCTAACGCCGTTTACGCCAGTTGTACCACTTGGTAAGTTTGCAAAATCAATCTCTCGTCCGAATAATGGGCTTGATATGTTATTAGCTCTGAACTTTCTCACAAAGTTGTGATTAGCGTTTCTGATATCATTTGTTGGATCATCGTAGGCATTATCAATGAAATATTTCGATGGAGCTAGGAAGCCAACGCCTCTACCACCTGAATAATCCCCAATGGGCCAATTGAATGGTGCCACACCATTAATTCTTAAATCTCTGAGCAAAGGAGCATGTACACGCTCGAAAAGAAACGCATTTTCATTTAAGAAACCTACGGTAGTTGGCGAGGTGCCACCCGGGGTGTCAGGCTCTAACTGAATAACCCAAAGGCCTTCCGTATTTGTGTTTCCAGCTCTGTTTTGGTTGTTTGCTCGGAATAGATCCCAATATACATCACCTGGTGTTTCGGTTCGGCGTGAGCCAAAGCGGTTTGTCATCAGTCTTACTGCTGAATTGTTTATCACAGCATCAGCGGCAGTTACAGCGTTTTGAAATTGGCCGTCAGCAATATATACTTCAGCTAAATAATGTTGAGCTACCAAATTTGATATCTGACCATCTCTCACAGCTGTGATTGCCTTTAGGTTCTCAGCTGCAAATTTCAAGTCAGTAATTACTTGAGCATAAACTTCCTTACGAGTTGCTCTAACGAAATCAATTTTTGGAACTTTTACTTCCTCCAATATCAATGGTACACCACCATAGAGATATGCCAAACAACGGTAGGCAAATGCTCTAAAAAAACGACCTTGAGCTTCATATTCTTTTTTCTGCTCATTATTCAGTTTTGAAGAAGGAATTCTGCCAATGATTGTGTTTGCTTCTGCAATGATTTTAAAATATGGATTCCAGTGCCCGTTTGAAAATCCATTTACTGCATTGTAATCAGCACTAAGGTTTGGTGCTGAAGCAGTGATTGGAAAACCAATATCTGTTCGGTAAGCATAGTTCCACGGTTGAAAATCATTACGAGAGTATAATTCAAGGCGTACTAAACGATAAAGATTATTGACCGAGGCCTCAAAATCCTTATTCGAGTTAAATGCATTTTCCGGTGTAAGGCTACTTTCACTTTTTTCATCTAGGAAAGATTTTTCGCATGAAATTGTTGTTAAGCACAGCGTGAGCCCTAATAAAAATTTATATATATTTTTCATTTTTTTAATTTGATTTTAACAATTAGAATGTTAGCATTAGACCACCAGTATATCCACGAAGCACAGGTCTTCCATCTGTGATCATACCTTGCCCAGTTTCTGGGTCCCAACCCTCGAATTTTGTAAATGTTAAAAGGTTTTTGCCACTCACATAGAAATTTATTCTATCAGCTTTTATTTTTTTGAGAATATTGCTTGGCAATTCATACGAGAAAGTGACATCTTGAAGTCGAATGAAATTACGTTTCTCGTATAAAATTGGTTCTACTTTAGACCTTGTGCCAGTAATTACCCTTGCGTATTTTCCATCAGGGTTAGATGGCGACCAGTAGTCAACACCCACGAGATCATTATTTCTGATTGCATTATCATCTCTAAAGTATGTACGAGTATTATTTCCTAAGTATCCATCTTTACCTCCTTGAATCGAGTTAAAGAAAACATTAAGTGAAAATTGCTTGTAGGTGAAGTTATTCTGCCAGCTCATTCTAAATTTAGGTTCTAATGTGCCCAAAAACGCTCTATCCAAAGCCGTAATATCTTTATCACCGTTTTGGTCAACTACTCTATAACCACCCAACTGGAAGCCTGGAAGTCTTTCTTCATTTAGTTGATAGATTCCATCGGCCTGATGATCAAAAATCGTGTTTATACTTCTTCCAATATATAAACCACCGGTTCCAGTTGCTACGATATCATCTTCAATACCGTCTTTATTATTGTCCGCACCGGTCAATTTTACAATTTTATTAGCATTTCCCCACACGTTAAATGAGGTATTCCACTTAAAGTTTTGTCCTCTGAATACATCATAATTGATGGTTGCTTCAATTCCTTTGTTGCTCAATTGACCAACATTAGATTGAATATTTCCGAATCCAGTAAGGTTTGGCAACGGAACACTGAATAAGAGATCATAAGTCTGGTTATTATAATATTCCAATGTACCAGATAATCTGCTTTTAAATAAACCAAACTCAACACCAACGTTTAAACCAGCCGTACGCTCCCATTTGAGATTATCATTGCCAAGACTATTTACTTGTTGTCCAAAAGCTGTTGCTCCACCATTTCCGAATATGTACGATTGATTGACACCTACCAATGCCAAAGAAGAGAATGCTGGGGTTTGATTTCCAGCTATCCCATACCCAACTCTGAATTTCAAGAAGTCAATTGCACTGATGTTTTTGATGAAAGCTTCTTCCGAAGCAATCCAACCGAGGGCAAAAGTAGGGAATATAGCCGATTTGTTGTTTTTAGCAAAACCAGAGAAACCATCGCGTCTAATTGTGGCAGTTAGCAAATATTTATTATCATATTTATAATTTACTCTGGCCATTTGGTAGGCAAGTGCTTGTCTATTTGATGTGGAAGATGCATTTCTGACATCGGCATTACCTAGTTCATTGAAACTTAGGTTTAATCTTGAAAAACCAACTCCTTCAACGAATGTTTCATTAAATTTACGCTCAATTGCTCCATAAAGTAAAGTAGAAGAAATCTCATTTTTACCGAATGTTTTGGTGTAATTAAGAATGTTGTCAAAAGTATAATCATAATAGTTTTGGAGTCTTTTGCTTACTCGTCCGGTAAGATTACCTTCAAATTGACTCGATGTGTATCGCTCCGAATTTCTACCGTTGTTTCCGAAATTCATGCGATAATTTAATCCTTTGATAAATGGAATATCTACATCGGCAAATACATTCGCGAATAGGTAATTATTGCGGTCTTTATCATCCACAAAATAAGTATTGAAAGGGTTAGGTACAACCGTATTCGTTGGATTTGGAATCACATTTCCATTGGCATCATAAGGAACCAGTAGGGGGGAAGTAATATTCAGAACGCCAAAACTCGGTTCAGCACCATCTTGATTTACAAATGAGCCAGACGATACCAAACCAAATTTCAACCAATTTAGTGGTCTGATTTCTAGGTTAGCTCGTACTGTATTTCTTTTAAAAATATCATTAATGATGTATCCTTTTTGGTCTACGAAACTACCAGAAAGTAGATACTGTGCTTTTCCACTTCCTCCGGAGATACTAAGATTATTTTCAATAATTGAACCGGTATTGGTAGCTTCATCGGCCCAGTTGTAGTCATTTGGAAGTAATTCCGTACGGTTGGGTGTTGCCATCGTGGCATCAACTACTCTTCTAACATCAAAGTTTGGGTTCTTTTCGGTGTAGTTCGGAGCCAAGTATGCTTGGTCATAAAAACCTTCGGCAAGGGCTGTTAAGAATTGTTCTCTATTGTAAGGCTTAAGTGCTGCCCCAACCGTTGGATTTTGGATGGTGTATGCAGAGGTAAACGAAACGGTCGTCTTTTTGTCGTAACCACCTTTTTTGGATGTAATTAAGATTACTCCATTGGCGGCCTGAGCTCCATATACTGCCGTCGAACTAGCATCTTTCAAAACATCGATCGATGCAATATCAATAGGGTTGATCGAAGATAAAGACCCATTATACTGAATACCATCAAGGATAATCAATACGTTTCTGTTACCGCCCAAAGTTGTTTGGCCTCTAATAGCAATCGGTGGAGTACCGCCCGAATTGGTGGCAACTCCCACGTTTAGACCAGGAACTGCTCCTTGCATAAATTGTGCAATATTTGTATTCGGTGCACCTTCTCTAACTTCTAAATTGACCCTGGCCACCGAACCAGTTAAGTCAACTTTTTTCTGAGTACCATAACCAACCACCACCACTTCATTTAACGCCGACTGGTCTTCTAATAAAGTTACCTCAATTTTCGATTTTGAATTTAAGGCAATTTCTTGGGTTTTGTAGCCAATATAACTGAAAATTAGTGTTTCAGTATTCGCCGCTGAAATTGAAAACTTTCCATCATTATTTGTTACTGTACCTTTCGTTGTCCCTTTGATCGTGATACTCACTCCAGGTAAAGGCTCATTTTTTTCGTTGGAAACAACGCCTGATATTTGAGCAAATAATGTAGAACTTATAAAAAAACCTACAGTTACTAATGTTAGGAAACGAATATGTTTCCGCCATTGATTCAATTGTGCTTTTGGGGTTTCAAAATAAACTTGCATAATAGTTTTGTTTGCATTTAAACGATTAGAAATGGTTGATTTTACTATAACTTGGTTGTATTTCTGGAATATTAGAAAAGTGCAATTTTAAATAATGTTTGTAATGTTTTAAGTTAATGCCAAGAAGACCTAAAAAAAACTGGCATTTATGTTTGATACATGAATATATATACTATGATTTGGACTTTAATAAGATTTAGCAGACTAATTTTTATAATTTTATGATGAAAACTACCGCACACGTTTTCGGAAACGTTTCCGATAGTTAAAACTTCAAAAAATAAATTTGTAACAATAATACAATATAGCGTAATTGTGTAAAATTTGGTAAAGTGTTGGTTTGATCATTTAAAATCAAATGTTTCTTATTAATTATTAATAAAGTACAATACTTAAAATGATTTCTTGTGTAAAATGTGGAGAGGTCGATTCGATTATAAAATCAGGATTCGTACGTGGTAAGCAGCGTATGTATTGTAAAAATTGTGATTTGTATTTCCTTATAAATCCACCTAATCGCATCACAAACAAAAAACAACATCAAACCACGATAATTGATGTAGCAAAGGTATTGGGTGTTTCTCCTTCGACAGTTTCAAGGGCTTTAAATAATAGTTCAGAAATCAATGAAAATACTCGAGCTGAAATAATGAAAGTTGCTAACGAACTCGACTATCGACCTAATTTTTTAGCTCAAAGTCTCAACCGTGGAGAAACACACATGCTTGGGGTTGTTATACCTGACATTCAGAGACCTTTTTTCGCGGGTGTTTTGGCCGGTATTCAGAGAATCGCGTCTGAGGCTGGTTATCGAGTCATGATTTGTCAGTCAAACGAATCGCACAACACCGAAGTTTTGAATGTGCAGGCCTTGATGGCTAGTCGTGTCGATGGCCTATTGATTAGTCATAGTAAAGAGACAAATTCATTTGAGCATCTTAAATTACATTTAAGAAAAGGCGTTCCAATCGTGCATTTTGATAGAGTTTGTGAAGAACTCGAAACCGCCAAAGTGATTCAAGAAGATTTCGATGGAAGTTTTGCTTTAGTGGAGCATTTAATAAAACAAGGTTGCAGACGAATTGCTGCGTGTGCTGGTCCCGAAGATTTATTGATAAGTCAGAAAAGATTAAATGGCTATAAATCAGCTCTACAAAAATATGGTTTATCAATTGAAAACGATTTGATATTTCATAGTACTTTTAAAAAAGAAGATTCCCTCAATGCATTAAATAATTGGTTGGAGTTGAGCGAACCTCCCGACGGTATTTTTACTATTCACTACGCCAATGCTATTGAAATGATTATGTCGTTGAAGCAAAAAGGAATAAAAATACCCGACGAAATTGCCCTAGCTGCCTTTGGAGATGATATAATTGCATCAATGATTGAGCCTTCATTGACGGTTTATAATCAATTTCCTTTTACGATTGGACAAGAAGCTGCCACAATTTTGATTGATAATATTATTAATAAAGAAACATTTGTGCCATTTACGAAAGTTATAAAAGGTGAATTAATCATTCGTCAGTCGTCGAGAAAACATGCGACGAATTAAAATACAATGTTAAACATTTATTCTAAACTCTAATATGAATTACAGAAAATTAGGAAAAACAGGATTTGAAATTTCGGAAATTAGTCTCGGTACATGGCAGGTAGGTGGAGTGTGGGGCGATGAATTTAGCCATGAAAATGCAGCAAAAATCTTAAACTCGGCCGTTGATTCGGGAATAAATTTTATTGATACTGCCGATGTATATGGCGATGGTGAAAGTGAAAAAGCCGTTGGCCGTTTCGTAAAAAGTCGCTCAGAGCGAATTTATGTAGCTACAAAATGCGGTCGTCAGCTCAATCCGCATGTAAATGAGGCCTATCAGCCAGCTGTTTTACGCAAATTTGTTGAAAATAGTCTGAAAAATATGGGACTTGAAACCCTCGACTTGATTCAGCTTCATTGCCCACCAACAGAGGTATATTATCGGCCAGAAATCTTTGAATTATTTGATAGACTGAAAGATGAAGGAAAGATTCTGCACCTTGGCATTAGCGTTGAAAAAGTGGAAGAAGCTCTCAAAGGCATTGAATATGAGAACGTAACGACAGTTCAGATAATTTTCAATACTTTCCGTCAACGCCCTGCCGAGTTATTTTTCGAGCAAGCAAAAAAGAAAGATATTGGAGTAATCGTACGTGTGCCACTGGCAAGTGGTTTGTTGACTGGGAAATTCTCTAAACAATCTACTTTCACCGCTGGCGACCACCGAAATTTCAATCGAAACGGCGAAATGTTTGATAAAGGTGAAACATTTTCGGGTATAGACTATGAAACTGGGCTTGCTGCGGTAGCGGAATTAAAAGCCTTGTTTCCGACTCAAGAAAACTTAGCTCCATTGGCCTTGAAATGGATTTTAGGTTTCGATGCTGTTAGCACAATCATTCCTGGGGCTTCTCGTCCTGAACAAGTATCGGCCAATGTAGCTGCTTCCGATTTTCCAGATTTGAGTTCTGAGCAAATTTCGCAAATGAATTCAATTTATGAGAGGCATATCAAAAAATTAGTACATCATTTGTGGTAGTTTCTTACAGCAAAGCCTTCATTTTATTGATGAAGGCTTTGTTTTTGGTCAATAATGTTGGTTCAAAACCGCGAAATAAACAGTTTCTTTAATGAAGATATTCAACCTTATAATCAAAACTTTCGCCTTTTTGGTGACTAGTATTCCTTTGACATTTGCTCAAAACCCAAATATTCGCCTCAATCAAGTTGGTTTTTATCCGAACGCTACCAAAATAGCCGTTTGGGTTGGCGATAAACAAGAAGCTTTTTTTATTCTAAATACTACAAAGAAAGATACGGTTTTGAAAGGAAAACTTTCGCCGCAAAGAATAAATACTATTTCTCAAAAAACTACTCAAATTGCTGATTTTTCTGACTTAAAAAAAGAAGGTAATTATCAATTGGTTATTCCAAATATTGGTGTTTCCTATACTTTCGAAATAAAACCTAATGTGCATCGTGAAGCCGCAATTGCTTCACTAAAAGCCTTTTATTTTCAAAGAGCTTCTACGGCACTACCCGAAAAATATGCAGGGAAATGGCATCGTCCATCTGGACACCCCGACGATAAGATATTGATTCATGCTTCGGCAGCTTCGCAACAAAGGGCAGAAGGAACTTTCATTTCTTCTCCAAGAGGTTGGTACGATGCGGGTGATTATAACAAATACATCGTAAACTCGGGAATCACGATGGCCACGCTGCTATCTGTTTACGAAGATTATCCTGAGTTTTTTAAAAAATTTGAAGCCAATATTCCAGAAAGTGACAATAAGATTCCAGATTTGATTGATGAGTCTTTATGGAATTTAAGATGGATGCTAACGATGCAAGACCCAAACGATGGAGGGGTTTATCATAAACTTACCAATCCTTCATTTGATGGCATGGTAATGCCCAATGCGGCCACAAAACCACGCTACGTGATTCAAAAAAATACGATTGCTACCTTAGATTTTGCTGCCGTGATGGCACAAGCAAGCCGAATTTTGCAAGGATACAAAAAAGAACTCCCAGGTTTGGCAGATTCTTGTTTGAATGCTTCGATGAAAGCTTGGAATTGGGCAAAAGAAAATCCAAAAGTTGTGTATCGTCAGAATGAAATGAATAAAACTTTCGACCCTGATATTGTTACAGGTGGGTATGAAGATCGAAGCGATGCTGATGAATGGATTTGGGCGGCAACTGAACTTTACATTACCACAAAAGACGAAAATTACTACAAAGCTGTTACACTTTACCCCGATAAACCACTCTCAATTCCAACTTGGAATCAGGTTCAATTATTGGCTTATTATTCACTGCTCAGAAATGAAAAAAATCTTACTGAGTTAGCGAAAAAAGATATACCAAATTTAAAGAAAAAACTTTCAGATTTTGGTGATGAATTATTGTTAGGTGTTGAAAATCAAGCGTTTAATACTGTATTGGGAAAAACCGCCAAGGATTATATGTGGGGGAGTAGCTCACACGCAGCTAATCAAGGAATTGCACTTTTGCAGGTTTATAAGATTAATACTAATAAAAAGTATCTTACTGCTGCATTGGGCAACTTAGATTATTTATTGGGCAGAAATGCAACTGGATATTCTTTCCTAACGGGTTTTGGAAGTAAACAAGTGATGTTCCCACATCATCGCCCGTCGGAAGCAGATGGCATTAAAGAGCCTATTCCTGGTTTACTTTCGGGTGGGCCAAACCCTGGCCAACAAGATAAATGCGTAGGGTATCCGACTAAAATCGCTGATGAATCATTTTTAGATGTAACTTGCTCATATTCAACCAATGAGATTGCTATTAACTGGAATGCACCGATGGTATATCTGACGGCTGCTATCGAGGCTTTGCAGAAGAAATTTTAAATATAATAACCCTATTCACCTCAAATAGCTATGAAAAATCTTATTCCCTTAGTTGTAATTACCTTTTTTGCTCAAAATGTGTGTTTCGCACAAGAAAAAGTTAGTGAATCAAAAGTTTTTAGATGGGATGATTTAGCAGTGGTAAAAAGACCACAAGGCGAGGCCCGTTTAATTTTGGAAGGCTCCACACCTCATTTCAAGCTTTTTAAGATTCATGCAACAACTGTTGTTCCAAAAGGTAGAATGAGGAAAGAAGCATACACGCAAGAAAATGAAGAATTAATCATCGTAAAAGAAGGTGAACTAACCGTAACTATCGAAGGAAAAACAAAGGTTCTGAAAGCAGGTGGAATTGCCTTGATAATGTCGGGTGATATGCGAGAAACAGTCAATTTAAGCGAATCCAACACTACTTACTATGTATTTCAGTACAAAAAAGACACAATCGATATAGATAGAGGGAAAAAAGCAGGTGGTTCAATTTTGATGAATTGGGACGAAACTACCTTTAAATCTCATGATAAAGGAGGAAGAAGAGATTTTTTCAATCGCCCAACCAGCATGAGTAAGCGATTTGAAATGCACACAACAACGCTCAACGAAGGACTAATGAGCCATGAGGCACATCAACACAAAGCTGCCGAAATTATACTTTTGGTTAATAGTCAAGGCAACGAAAAGGATAGTAAAGCCCAAGAAACCATCAACGGTGTTTGGCATGATTCAAAAGTTGGTGATGTAATATTTTTACAATCAAACGATTGGCACGGAATAAAAAATGTGGGAAAGGATACTTGTACTTACTTTGATTTTCAGTTTGAGTAAAGAGTTCCACAAAAAGATTTATCGTATTTAGCTCCCCTTTAGGGGTTGGGGGTAGTACGTCGCAATAATCTTAGGTTTCGTCTAACACAACTCATTCATAATCAAATCTTTAGATAGATTTATTCATAACATTACTATTCAACCTAATTTAAAAAAATGAAACGAAGAACCGCACTCAAAAATGTGCTGTTTTCTGCCGCAGGTATGCTTACAGTCCCTGCGTGGGGAAATGCTTGGAATTCGAGTACCTTCACTCAAACTTCTTCAATTTTTACTGAAAGTCAGGCAGAAATACTAGATATTTTGGTCGATGCCTTAATTCCGAGTTCCGAAATCATCGGGGCTAAAGATTTAGGTACGTCTGCATTTATCAATCGGATGTTGGCAGATTGTTATGAAACAAATGTTCAAGAAAATTTCAAAATCGGCTTAGAAACTGCAAATAATCTGGCAAAAGAATCTTTCTCAAAACCATTAGCTGATTGCGATAAAGTTCAACGTAATGAGCTTCTAATCAAACTCTCAAATACTAATGACGCTCAGCAAAAAGATTTCTTTTCGCTTCTAAAACAACTCACAGTTCTGGCTTACACCACATCAGAGTATGTACTCACGAAGCATTATAATTATGTAATGGCACCGGGTCATTATTATGGTTGTGTAGATATTTAATTTGACAATTAGCTGTTAGCTCTTAGCGATTAGCTTTTTGAAAAGTTTTGTTTTTGTTGTAACTATTTGATAACCAGTCAATTCAAGCTAAAAGCTAATCGCTGACAGCTAAAAACTAAAAAAATATGAGTTTTCTAAATATAGATTCGGTAAAAGCTCGTACTTTCGATGCAATCGTGATTGGTTCAGGCATAAGTGGCGGGTGGTCTGCCAAAGAATTGTGCGAAAAAGGGCTAAAAACTTTGGTTTTAGAGCGTGGCCGTGATGTGAAACATGTGATTGATTACCCAACTACCATGAAAAATCCGTGGGAGTTTGAGCATCGTGGGCAAGTGCCACTGGAGATTAGAAATCAATATCCAAAAGGTCGTTCGAGTTTTATGCGTGAAGAAACCCTTCATTGGGCATTAAAACCTGACGAACAACCATTTGTAGAGGAAAAACCTTTCCAATGGACTCGTGGCTATTATGTTGGCGGAAAATCATTACTTTGGGCAAGGCAAACCCAACGCTGGTCGGACTTAGATTTTGAAGGACCAAAACGTGATGGATTTGCCGTGGACTGGCCAATCCGATATGCAGATTTAGCTCCGTGGTATAGTCATGTTGAAAAATTTGCAGGTATTTCGGGCAACAAAGATAATCTACCACAATTACCCGATGGTGAATTCCTGCCAGCGTTTGAGATGAGTTGTGTCGAACAATATTTTAGAGACGTTGTTGGTAAAAACTATAAAGACCGACCAGTCATTCATGGCCGTTGTGCTCATGTAACTGAGCCAAAACAAATTCACCTCGACCAAGGTCGTGCTTCTTGCCAAAACCGAAATTTGTGTAATCGTGGCTGCCCGTACGGAGGATATTTTAGTAGTAATTCTTCGACTTTACCTTGGGCCATGAAAACTGGAAAGATGACCCTTCGTCCGCAATCGGTTGTTCATTCGATTATTTATGATGATAAAAAACAAAAAGCAACTGGCGTTAAGGTCGTAGATGCCAACACAAAAGAAATGATTGAATATTATGCAAAAATCATTTTTGTAAATGCTTCGGCACTTAATTCTAATCTAATTTTGTTGAATTCAATCTCCAATCGTTTTCCCAATGGCATTGGAAATGATAGCGGCACTCTCGGAAAATATGTGGCTTGTCATAATTACAGAGGAAAACTAAGTGCCGATGTAGAAGGCTTTTTAGATAAACGAACCGACGGGAAAAATCCGAGTAATGCTTATTTGCCGAGATTCAGAAATTTATA
>NZ_JBMLRC010000101.1:6162-8183 GCF_049241225.1 Emticicia sp. | reverse complement strand
AATGGTGAATGATTATATCAAAGAAATGACCGAAATGTTTACCTTAGCAGGATTTAAGAACATCAGAGGTGGCGACTCTCATTCAAACCCTGGGGCCGATATTCACGAAATGGGCGGCGTAAGAATGGGAAATGACCCTAAAACATCGATGCTAAATAAATGGAATCAATTGCACGCCTGTAAAAATGTATTTGTTACTGATGGAGCTTGTATGACCTCAACAAGTACACAAAACCCATCGCTGACCTATATGGCATTTGCAGCTCGGGCAGTTGATTATGCCGTGAAAGAATTAAAAAAACGTAATTTATAGCAACACTATCGCTTCGGCGACCTGATTTCAAATTTGAGCTTTAATTTTCAACCTCTAAATAATCAATAATGAAAAAACTAATATTTTGTGCACTACTAATTATGCTCGCTTTCAACCAAGATATTTTTGCTCAACCAAGCAGCAAAAATCTATATACCTATCCGTTTGGAGTGCAAGCATATACATTCAGAAATCATTTCCCGAAAGATGTAGTTGGAACTTTGGATAAAATTCAGAAAATGGGTATCACCGAAATCGAAACAAGCGGTGCAAAGGGTGTAACTGACGATGAATATAAAAAAATGTGTGATGCTCGTGGCATAGCTATTCCTTCTACTGGGGCAGGTTATGAGCAATTAGAAAAACTTTCGATGGATATTGTTACAAAAGCAAAAACTTTTGGAGCAAAATATGTCATGTGTGCTTGGATTCCTCACAAAGGTGATAATTTTACGCTCGAAGATGCCCAAAAAGCAGTAGAAGTTTTCAACAAAGCGGGTAAATTTTTAAAAGAAAATGGCCTAACTTTTTGTTATCACCCACATGGATATGAGTTCCGTCCCTACGAAAAAGGCACTTTGCTTGATTATATCTTCAAAAATACCAATCCTGAATATGTATCTTTTGAAATGGATGTTTTATGGGTGCTTCATGGAGGTGGAGACCCAGTTGGTTTGCTTAAAAAATATGGAAATCGTTGGAAATTAATGCACGTTAAAGATTTGAAAAAAGGAGTGAAAGGAGATTTTTCCGGGCATACACCAGCTGAAAACGATGTAGTTTTAGGTACGGGTCAGGCAGATTGGAAAAACATTTTCAAGTTATCGAGAAAGATTGGAATCAAACATTATTTCATCGAAGACGAAAGCGAACACGAACTCGAAAACGTACCTTTGAGTATTGAATATTTGAAGA
Organism: Emticicia sp.; assembly: GCF_049241225.1. NCBI lineage: Bacteria > Pseudomonadati > Bacteroidota > Cytophagia > Cytophagales > Leadbetterellaceae > Emticicia > Emticicia sp. Next base: position 6,955 of record NZ_JBMLRC010000101.1, on the reverse strand, counting down.
ATTTGAAGTAAATATGAGGAAAGCCAAGCGAAAGTTTGGCTTTTTCTGTAGAACTATCAATTCAGTGTTCCGATTTCCAAATTGTTCGTTCTGAAAAAGTAGTCAAAGTAAAAAGTTTTTTCATAAATTGAACTCCGAATAAATTACCTTCACCAAACCCTCAAAAATACATGAAAATTAAAGTTTTTAGTATAATCTTTTCTTTATTAACTATCAGCAGTTTTGCCCAAAGCTATAACCCCAAGCTATTTGATAGCATGAAATGGCGAATGATTGGCCCACATCGTGGTGGTCGAACGGTTGGGGCGGTTGGAGTTCCTCAAAAGCCTAACGTTTTTTACATAGGTGTTAACAATGGCGGTGTTTGGAAAACCACCGACTATGGCCGTACATGGTTTCCTATTTTTGATGACCAACCAACTGGTTCGGTTGGGGATGTTGCCGTAGCTCCATCAAACCCAAATGTCATTTATGTTGCTTCTGGTGAAGGAATTCAACGCCCCGATTTATCGGTTGGAAATGGCGTTTATAAATCAACCGATGAGGGCAAGACTTGGATAAATACTGGCCTGAAAGACGGTCAACAAATTGGAGGTTTGGCTATTGACCCAACTAACGAAAATAGAGTTTTTGCTGCTGTTTTGGGGCATCCGTACGGCCCAAATACCGAAAGGGGTGTTTACAGAACAACCAATGGTGGCAAAACTTGGGAAAGAGTATTATATAAAGATGAAAACACGGGTGCGATTCAAGTAACAATTGACCCTAAAAATCCAAATATTGTTTACGCTGA
>NZ_JBMLRC010000101.1:0-6062 GCF_049241225.1 Emticicia sp. | reverse complement strand
GAAGTAAAAGTGCATCCGACAAACCCTGACATCGTTTTTAGTGCTGATGTTGATACTTGGAAGTCGGAAGATGCAGGAAAAACTTGGACGGCTTTCCGCGGAGCTCCGGGTGGAGATGATTATCACCGACTTTGGATAAATCCAAATAACCCCGACATTATGCTTTTGGCAGCTGACCAAGGGGCCATTATTACTGTCAATGGTGGACAAACTTTTTCATCTTGGTATAATCAACCAACCGCACAGTTTTACCATGTAAGCACCGACAACGCATTTCCGTATAATGTTTACGGTGGCCAGCAAGAAAGTGGTTCGGTTGGCATTGCTTCTCGTGGAAATGACGGTATCATTACATTCAGAGATTGGCATCCAGTAGGAGTGGAGGAATACGGCTATGTAGCCGCCGACCCGCTCGACCCGAATATTATTTATGGTGGAAAAATTACAAAATATGATAAACGAACAGGTCAAACCCAGTATATTGCCCCCGAAGCAGTTCGTTCGGGTAAGTATCGCTTTATTCGTACGGCCCCTGTTATGTTTTCACCAGTCGATAAAAAATCTTTGTTTTTTGCAGGAAATGTATTGTTTAAAACAAAAAACGGCGGTGATTCGTGGGAAGTGATTAGTCCAGATTTAACTCGTGAAAGCTATGATAAACTTCCAGCAAGTTTCAGTGTTTTTACTACCGAAGCTATGAAAAAAATGCCTCGTCGTGGGGTAATTTATGCATTAGCACCATCACCAAAAGACATTAATGTCCTTTGGGCAGGTACAGACGATGGTTTGATTCATGTAACAAAAGATGGCGGAAAAACTTGGCAAAATGTAACGCCCCCAACCCCTAAAGGAGAACAGGATGATTTCTGGATTTGGTCGAAAATTTCACAAATTGATGCTGGTCAGTCTGATAAAAATGTGGCGTATGTGGCAGTAAATAGAATCCGACTTGACGACCAACGTCCGCATATTTTCCGTACGAAAGATGGAGGTAAAACTTGGCAAGAAATCGTAAAAGGTTTACCAAATGAACCAATAAATACGGTTCGTGAAGACCCATCTCGCAAAGGCTTGTTATTTGCAGGTTCTGAAAATGCCGTTTATGTATCGTTTGATGATGGTGAAAATTGGCAATCTTTAAGGCTCAATATGCCCGCCACGAGTATCAGAGATTTGGTAATCAAGGATGATGATATTGTAGTCGGTACTCACGGGCGTAGCTTTTGGATATTAGATGATATTACACCATTACGTCAAGTTTCGGAGGAAATTACAAAAATCGAGGCGTTTTTATACAAACCACAAAACACTTATCGAGTGCGTTGGAGTACATACACCGATACCCCAATAACTCAAGAAGAACCACAAGGGCAAAATCCACCCGATGGAGCAATTATCAATTATTACTTGAAAGAAAAAATCAATAATCCCGTAATTCTTGAGATTTTTGATTCATCTAAAAAACTAATTCGTAAATTTTCAAGTGAGGATAAACCTTACGAATTACCTGATTTGAATATTCCTCATTATTGGATTCGCCCACAACAAATACTTTCGGCCGAAGCTGGTTCACATCGTTTTATGTGGGATTTGCACTATCCTCCGTTAAACCTACCACCATCGTATCCGATTTCGGCAGTTTATCAAAATACTGCTCCCGATGCTACTTCTCCGTGGGTGATGCCAGGGTATTACATTGCTAAATTGACAGTAAATGGGAAATCTTACGAACAAACCTTTTTAGTGAAAATGGACCCACGTGTGAAAACTTCGGCAATAGATTTGAAACTTCAGCATGATTTATCATTGGCTTGCTATGAAGGACGTATGAAAATACAAGATGAATTGGCAAAAATGAAAGATTTACGCCAAAGAATCAGAATGACCGAAGAAGGTTTAAAGCAATTTGATGCAAAAGAAGCAAATTTAAAAAAGATTCAATCGGGATTGGCATCGGTTCATAATATTTTGCAAGATGCTGATAGTAAGCCAACTACGCAGGCAGTTGCAAGTGCTAAAGAATTATTGGCAAAAATGGAGCTTTTATTTAAGTAATCGTTTTTCAAAATTTAGAAGCCACAGTTTTTATAAATTGTGGCTTTTTTTCTACCTTTAATTTCTAGAAAATACTTTAATAACTACCTATGAGGAATTTAATTTACCTATCTTTTTTGTTAATGTTTTTGTCTTGCAAATCTATGAATGAGACCAAAAATATTTATTATCAGGAGACGCACCGACCTCAGTTTCATTTCACACCCGAAAAAGGTTGGATGAATGACCCCAACGGACTCGTTTATTACGATGGCGAATATCACATGTTTTATCAACATAACCCCGATAGTACCGTTTGGGGGCCAATGCATTGGGGACACGCCATCAGTAAAGATTTAGTCAACTGGGAGCATCTCCCGATTGCTCTTTACCCCGATTCATTAGGTTATATTTTTTCGGGAAGTATCGTTATAGATGAAAATAACACTACGGGTTTTCAGACTGGAAAAGAAAAACCCTTGGTTGCGATTTTTACTTACCACGATATGGTGAAAGAAAAAGCAGGACGAAACGACCGTGAATCTCAAGGAATTGCGTACAGCTTGGATAAAGGCCGAACATGGACCAGATATGAAAAAAATCCAGTTATACCGAACAAAGGCGATACCGATTTTCGTGACCCAAAAGTGTTTTGGCACGAAGCCTCTAAAAATTGGATTATGCCTTTGGCAGTAGGAAAGAAATTAGAGATTTTTACTTCTCCCAACCTCAAAGAATGGGAAAAAGCCAGTGAATTTGGTTTAAAAGAAAGTGTGAAAGACGGTGTGTGGGAATGTCCAGATTTGATTTCTTTCAAAACCGATGATGGAACTGAAAAATGGGTTTTGATACAAAACATTGGTCGTGGGGCAATCAACGGTGGCTCAGGAACGCAATATTTTGTTGGTAATTTTGATGGAAAGACTTTCACTAACGATAATTCGCCCGAAACTAAACTTTGGTTAGATTATGGTGCCGATAATTATGCAGGTGTAACGTGGTTTAATGCCCCAAATAACGAAAGAATCTACATTGGTTGGATGTCGAACTGGGACGATTACGCCAATTTAGTACCTACTTCGATTTGGCGTAGCGGAATGACAGTTCCTCGAAAACTATCGTTAATAAATACTCCAGAAGGCTACCGCTTAGCCCAAATGCCTGTCAAACAACTTGAAACTTTGCGAATTTCGAGTACAAACATTCCAAAACAGACGTTTACAAATACTCTCTCAATTGATAATAAATCGGTTCTAAATGAACTGGATTTATCATTTGATTTAGCTGCATCAACCGCAACAGAGTTGGGCTTTGTTTTATCAAATTCAAAAAACGAAAAATTGATTGTTGGATATGATAAAACTTCAAAACAAATTTTTATTGACCGAACAAATGCTGGAAAGTCTGATTTTTCTTCAAAATTTGCCAAGAAACATACGGCCCCGTTTTATGATATCAAAGAGTTGACAATCAAGGCTTTAGTTGATAATGCTTCAATCGAAGTTTTCGTAAATGGCGGAAAAATTGCCTTGACAGATTTATTTTTTCCTACCGAAGATTATACAAAAATCGAACTTTACAGCAAAGGCGGAAACGCCGAGTTGATTTCTGGAACAATACATCCATTAAAATCAGTTTGGGCTAAAAAATAGGTTTATAAGAATTCATTTTTAACCATAGGAATGTCCAATTTGGACGTTCAAAATTAATTTTATCATTAAATACAACAAGTCATTATTTTAGAAAATGTCGAAGAAAAATATAGTTTGTTTTGGAGAAGTATTGTGGGATTTATTACCAACAGGCAAAATTGCAGGCGGAGCACCCATGAATGTAGCTGTTCATGCCAATCAATTGGGTTTGAATGCCACCATGATAAGTGCCGTTGGTGATGATGAATTTGGCGAAGGAATTACTTCATTTTTAGAAAATCGAGGTTTATCAATAGAAAATGTTCAGAAAAATGAATATCAAACAGGAATCGTTGAAGTGACTTTAAATGAGCAAGGAAGCCCTTCATACACAATAATAGAACCAGTTGCTTGGGATTTTATTTGTTTGACCGAAGATGCTAAATCGGCTGTTCATGAAGCTGATGCGTTGGTTTTTGGTAGTTTGGCTTTGCGTAATGAAGTTTCAAAAAATACACTTCTTGCTTTACAATCGTCCGCAAAATTACGGGTTTTGGATATTAATCTAAGAAAACCTTTTTATTCAGAAGGACTTGTCCATGAGCTTTTTGAAATAGCCGACATTGTAAAAGTCAACGACGAAGAATTGGAAATGATTTGTGCATGGTATGGGCAACATTCTGACGAGGAAAATAACGCTATTTTCATCAAAGAGCGATATAATCTTAAAGGAATCATTGTTACGAGAGGAGGAAATGGAGCTTTTTTTGTGGATGAAAATAATACAATCTCAGCTCATGGAGGGTTTAAGGTAACCGTAAACGATACCATCGGAAGTGGTGATTCATTTTTAGCTTCGTTTATTACAAAGTGGTTAAATGGCGAAACGCCAGCCGAAGCCTTAAAATATGCTTGTGCCGTTGGAGCTTTTGTGGCAACTCAAAAAGGAGCCACGCCAGTAATTTCTGATGAAGATATTAAACTAATAATGGAGAATTAAAAATGCAGAATGGATAATAGTAGTCTTTACATTGTCCATTCTCAATTATCAATTAAATAATACGCCCAAGCAATCAATACTAATTGTAATGGAAGTCTTAGCCACAGTAACCACTGTGGTATTTTTTTGAATTTGCCCGAAGTAGCCATATAAATGTTGGCTGGAAAAACCGCAATCAACAATAAAATAATTCCCCAAGCTGCCAAAGGTTTTGTTTGGCTGAAAAGTAGTCCAATTCCGAGAATGATTTCTGCAATTCCACTGATAATCACCATTTCTTCGTGATTTGGAATATACGGTGGCATGGCTTTCATAAAAAAGTTTTTCTTTGTAAAGTGCGAAATTCCTGCAAATACAAAGAATCCTGCCATAATATAAAGAGCTATTTTCTCCATAAGTCTCATCATTAAATTTATTCATCGCAAATTAAGCCAAAAATTGTTTTTAATGGTTTAATTTACAAATAATCTTTATCGGCAAAATAACCTATCATTATGACTAAAGTTCTCTTAACCAGTATTTTACCGCTACTTTCGACTTTCTTCACCATCTGTTTTGCACAAAAAACCAAAACTGAGGCATATTTTCCAGCCGCAAATCAATGGATTTCAAAAAATCCTACTGAATTAGGACTCAACCCAGATAAAATCAAAGAAACCATCAAATTTGCCCAAGACAATGAAATCAAGAATCCAAGAAATATGGAAGTGTCTCATTATCAGTCTTTTGGTAAAGAGCCATTCGGTTTTGCGATTGGTCCTTTTGCCGAAAGAGGTGAACCAACGGGTTTAATTATTCATAAAGGTTACATAGTGGCTCAGTGGGGCGAACCAAGCCGCTGCGATATTACGCATAGCGTGACAAAAAGCTTTCTATCGAGTGTTGTCGGTTTGGCAGTTGATAGGGGCTTAATTAGAAGTGTTTTGGATACGGTTGCTTCTTACGTACCACCAATCGAAGTTTATGGTAATCCAGTTAATCGTTCGGCGGATGATTTTGGCAAACCTGAATTACTCAATCTTTTTGATACGCCACATAATAAAACCATCACTTGGGATGCACTCCTCCGCCAAACCAGCGATTGGGAAGGAACGCTTTGGGGCAAACCTGATTGGGCTGACCGACCTGATAAGGATGCTACAAAATGGCTAAATAGACCAAGAAACAAGCAAGGAAGTGTTTATGAATACAATGATGTAAGAGTAAATGTGCTTTCATTGGCGGCTTTGAACGTTTGGCGTAAACCTTTACCCCAAGTATTGAAAGAAAATTTGATGGATAAAATAGGGGCATCAAACACATGGCGTTGGACTGGCTACCGAAATTCATGGGTTGTGTTAGATGGGCAGGCTGTTCAGTCGGTCAGTGGAGGAGGACATTGGGGTGGTGGAATGTTT
>NZ_JBMLRC010000100.1:0-3356 GCF_049241225.1 Emticicia sp. | reverse complement strand
TTACCCCAAAATTGGGGAAGAAAAAGTAGATTTGCTATGAATTGAGGGAGAAAAAGAAAGTGAGAATTTGGCTGGTTACAAAATGACTAATTAGTCACGTATTTTACTCATATTTACATTTTCAAATATTGAGCAATTGCTAAACATCAAACTAATAACAGATAAACGTAAAACAGCAGCACAAAATCAGGATTGAAGAAGAGTTTGAAATACCAGTTATTTAGTAATTTATCTTCTCAATTCTCATTTCTATTCTTTTTTCTCCTTTTATATAACCTGACAATAGGACATTTCCAAATTTGGCAGGCATAGGCACAAGTAGAATACTCTCCTCTGTGTTTAATCTAATCATATCATTTGAAAATGTACCACCATTGTATATTATTGATTTAACATTGTAGGTATCAACTTCACCCTCTTTCTCAGCACTTCGATAATTTATTATAAATTGATTTTCATTTTCATCAATTTGTGTGAATAAGTAATCAAAAGCATTATCTCTTTTCACTATATTGGCTAATTTAGGGAGACCGAAAACACCATATCCAGCTGGTAAATTAAATTTGTTTTTTTCTTTTTCAAAAACGTCAAGCTTTTCAAATGTAAAGTCATTGTTTAACCTAAAAATGAAGACATCTTTCATCGTAAAATCATACATACTCGTGTTTGCTCCTATTATCCTCAAGGCAAGTTTTCCTGTATTATTTTGGAGCCAAAAATTTTCAGCGACAGCAAAAATTTTATCTTTTACCCTGAAAACTTTGTGAAAATAAAGAGATTTTATTTCCTCTTCGGTTTTATAATTTGCCACAGGAAGCGATTTTCTTAAATAATCAGAATGAATTGAACGCTTAATATTGGTTAAAATACCATCTGAACTTATATTAGCAGAAAACAAGCCTTGTGCGTGAGCGTTATCTATTTTTTCATTTTTCCCATAAAAAACCCCCAAGATTTCTTCTGTACTATTTGTATTTATTTGATTTGATAAAACTTGATATTTATAGTTTTCATCTTCAAGTTTTACTTCTTTTTCTTTTTTTCCTGTTTGAAGGTCATAAACGGTCATGTATTGAGTAATGTTATTCCCAAATTGACTATTGTAAGCACTATAGTCACTAATTACATTCTTTAAACAAACAATCTTTGTTTTATGAGTCGCTAAAACGTGTACTGTTCTGTACTCATTTTTACCATCAGGCTCTTCATTTTCCCATAAAACCGCTCCTTTCGAATCAATAAGTGAGATAAGAAGAGTTTTAGGTTTTATATTTCCAAAATGAAGAAATCCTTTATCTGGAATACTGTAAAGGCTTTTATTTATGTTATCGGGTAAATTAACTAATTGTTGATTATTCCATAATTTCTCGTGCTTACCATTTGGAAATTCAACTCTCCTCAGTTTTTTTGACTGGTCATAGATATAAAACCTTCGGCTGCCAATAGTAAAGCTATTAGAGTCAAACTTGAAAAGGAAAGATTGATTATTGAAAGAAACCTCTTTCAGTTCAAAAATCCTAAACTCTATAAATTTTTCAGAAAAGACCTCATTCAAGTTATCATCTAATATTTTTACTAAGTACTCAGTATTATCATTATCAATCTTTTGAAATTCATAAAATTGATAATACCCCACCAATTTTTGCTCGTTGAAAATAGTACCTTGATTTCTCAGGGAAATTGTACTGTTTTTTTCAATAATTTTTCTTTGAGCAACAGAGTAATGCGTAACTACAGCACAAAAGAAAATAACTACCCATTTAATTTTAAAAAAAATATGATTCATACTTGCCTTTGGGGTATTTAGATTGATATATCTTTTTCCAATTCTCCTTTTCTACTGAATTTTCGACTAAATCACTTGCTAAATAGGATGCAAAGATGATGATTTCATCATCATGATTGAGACTTGGTTTTTCTTTAAGAGGATAATAAGCTAATCTTGATAAATCTTTTAACGTTAGATTTTCAATTACCCTTAATACCGATTGATAGTTTCTATTCTCGATATACTTTTCATTATCAATGTATTTATAGAGTAGATGTTGCTTTTTCGCAGAGTGAATTACATAAATACATCTAACGAGCATTGCATTAAGATACGAGTTATTGGGGTATTTATGAAGTAATTTTATGAGCCTGTAAAGAGTTTTACTATAATTTTCACGGTAAAAATCGCTTTCAACGATTTCAAACATCGCCGACTCTCTCATTTTCATGAAATCAGTAGTACTTATAATCTCCGATTTCTTCTTCTTAGTGACTAAAAAGTTATTTGAAATTTTTTCAATTCTTAAAGCACAATCTGGATGTGTTTTCAATGAATCAATTACTGCATCTGAAAGAGGTTTTGCCGTAAAACTACCAAAATTTGAAATTTGGCTCGATTTAAGCCACTTTTCTTGAAATTGAAAGCTGGGGGTGTTAAATATTTTTTGAAAATCAAAATCAAAATCGTCATTATCAATAATATCTAAAATTTCTAAGGTTTTTTTAGCTTCAGAGTCCTGAAACGATGTTCTTTGAAGATAGACCATACCTAATGAATCAGCCTGAATTTCATCTTTCCTGCTATTCTTCATTTTTGAGTAAGATACATTTCTAACAAACTCTTCCATTCTCGAAATTTTCAAATAATCATTTTTTGAAATACTTTTAAGTGTAGATTTGACTTCTTCACTTGCAAAAACTTCTAATTGGTTTTGAATACTAATATTTACATGATTAAGCTGAAAGTGAGCTAATTCATGACAAATTACAAATGCTAATTGGCTCTCATTCTCTAAAAATTGCAGTAACCCAAGATTAATTACTATGGTACCTTCACCCAAGCAATAGGCATTAGGAATTGAACTCTTACTTAATAATAATTGAATTTGATGATTTGGAATGGATGGATTTGACTGATAAATTTTATCAAGTAAAGTTTGAAGATTAGAGTTGATAAGATGTCCAAAGATAAACTCATCGTTTTTGAGTCTATCTATAATTTCTTGATTTCGATTTTCGTATATTGTTTTAAGGTCTTTCTTAAATTTAGATGTTAAATCGGTCTGAATCTGCTTATTTTTTAAAGTAAACTCGTTTATCAGCTTAGTTTGCAAGAGTAAATCTGAACAAATTGGAGTATAGTTGTGCTCAATTTGAGAGTAAACTGTAAATGGAAGTAAAAGTAAAATTTGAATTATTTTTTTCATAATTGTTTCTCAATATGAAAAATTTGGCAAAAATCACACCAGTTTAATGAAAGATGAAACACAAAATAAACATAGTATTCAATATTAAGTCCATTTTAAATCTGCACTTAATAAAAAAAACCCTAATCAACTGAAAATCAGCGAATTAGGGTTTCATTT
>NZ_JBMLRC010000099.1:26259-31671 GCF_049241225.1 Emticicia sp. | reverse complement strand
CCATATCTACGCATTGATGGTGTTTGCAAACCCGAAGAGCCACTTTCATTATACTGATTTGCATTTCTACTACCACCACCAACATATTGATTTAAGTCGATGTCTTTTTTCTCGGCGAAGTAGAACAAGTTACGTCCTACAACCGAAATGGAAGCATTTCTAATTTTATTACCAAACCACTTTTCTGGAAGGCTGTATCCGAATACTACTTCACGAAGCATACCGAACGAACGACTCATTAAATTACCTTCATCAGAATTATAATAACGGCTCACGTAATCTTGCACAAATTGCTTCGTAGTATTTGGAGCATATTGTAATTCGGCATAATTCGTAATTTTTCCATCGGCATCATACTTGATAGCCACGCCATTCGATACCACAACGCCCTCGCCAACGTAGGCTTTTACACCGAGGTAATCTTGGTAGCGAGCTTCACCAAATTTACCAGTTGTGGTTTCGATATGACGACCACCACGGAAAGTCTGGCGTTGGATATAGTTAGAAATCACGCCACCGATACGACCATCGAACTGGAAGCTCAAATTGATATTTTTGTAGCTAAATTTATTGTTGATACCAAACACAAACTTAGGATTGATATAACCCAAAAACTGATTAACTGGATTATAAATCGGACGCCCCGAAGCATCGTTAATAATCTGACCATCAGGAGTTTTTGCAAATGCACGGCCGTAAAATTTATCTAATCTATCACCTACTTTAAAGAATACATTTAGTTTATCTACACCCGGGTAGATTTCGGTAAGCACTTCTTTGAACGTAGAGTAATTGGCAACTACATCCCAATTGAAATTAGCGGTCTTGATTGGTGAACCTGTAATGGCCAATTCCCAACCTGTTTTCTGAGTTTTGATACCATTTACCAAAGCTGAACTATAACCAGTAGCCGTTGAAATCGGTAAAGAGAAGATTCTTGGGCCTTCGTCAGAGATAAAATACGTAAGGTCGAAGCCCAAACGGTTTTTCAAGATTCTTAAATCAAGTCCTATTTCAGATTGCGAAGTAGAGCTTGGCTGTAAATTCGGGTTGTTTAATGCTCCAGTGAAGTAAGCCGCTGGTGTATTATTGTATGCAAAAGGCGTTGAATAAACCGCAGAGTTTAAATAACTTGGACCATCGTAAGGCGAATAATATTGGTCGCCATAACCGATTGGGTTGCCATCGCCCGTAAGAGCTGGTGTTGTACCAATAGTTGAGCGAGTAAGACCATCTTTCACGTTGGCGTACGAAGCACGAAGTTTCAAGAAAGAAATCACCTCTGGTACGCGTACGTAATCAGAAACAACTGTTGCTAAAGCTACCGATGGGTAGAAGAAAGTATTATTTCCAGCTGGCAAAGTTGAGAGTTTATCAACACGGCCAGTTGTAGAGAGTGTCAGGAAGTTTTTATATGAAAAGTCAGCTGAATAATATGCCGAATTTACTCGCATGTCAGAAGCAAAATTGGCCGTACGAACAGGGTTTGATGAGTTATTGAAATTATACAAGCCCGGAACGTTCAAATAATCGGTTGAACCATATTGTGAATTATACTCAAACGTACGAATATTTCCACCAGCCCAAATTTTAGTGTTAAAACCAGCAAATAAGTCTTTATCGAATTTCACCAAAACATCGGTGTTATTCTCGAACAAATTACGACGGTCTTCACGGTAATCGCCACGACGCTCGTCACGGCCATACGAACCAGCCGAATAAGGCATTTTTTCGCTACGGAACAAGTTCCAAGTAGTAATCTGCGACCGCACCGTTGCCTCTAAATAATTGGTAAATTTATAAGTTAGGCCTGCTTGACCGATGATGTCAGACTTTTGGTGTCCACGAAGCCACTCATAACTCATGAAATACGGGTTGTTGTAGCGTTGGTATTCGGCATAAATCTGCTGGATACCTTCTTTACCCGGCTGCCAATAATTACGCATATCGTCCACGTTCCAGTCGGCACCAGCCCAAAGGGTCATGTTGTAGATAATTGAGTTAGGGCCGTAATTAATATCAGGAATATTTGGCGTGTACTGACGGTTATATTGTAAGCTCGAATTGAACGAAAGTTTATTTGAAAACTTATAATCAGAGGCCAAATTGAAGTTGGTGATATTCAATTTAGTATTTGGCACGATGCCACGCTGCGAAATTTGCGAAGTAGAAAAACGTAAGTTATATTTTTCGCCAGTCGAAGAAACAGCAATATTGTTGGTCGAAAGAATACCTGTTTGTAAGAAACGCTCTAAATTGTCTTTTCCACGAGCCACCCATGGCGTAGCAGTTCTTTTTCCAGTAGCTGGGTCGATTGGGCTATCGTATTGCGGAATCAACTGACCTTCAAATTTTGGTCCCCAACCGCCATCGTAGTCACCATCATTTAGACCACCACCTTTTCCATCGCCAAAAGCATAGCGACCGTGGTCACCTGGGCCGTATTCGTCTTGTACTTTCGGAATTGCATAAAAACCTCTGTCAAACATTGTCGAAGAGTTTACATCAACCGAAAAACCACGTTTATCTTTCGTACCACGCTTAGTTGTAATCAAAATAGCACCGTTTTTTCCACGGAAACCATATAAAGCCGATGCCGAAGCCCCCTTCAAAACCGAATAAGTGTCAATATCATCGGGGCTGATATTCCAAGTATCAGAGTTGATTGGCACACCATCAACAACAAAAAGAATTTCGCTATTACCACGCAATGAGATATTTGGTTTACGAAGCATTTCTTGTTGAATACCCACCGTAAGACCCGCCACTTTTCCAGCCAAAGCATTGATTGCATTGGGTTCACGAGCTTTAATTGTAGAAGCTCCATCAACCGACTGAATAGCCACACCAATGCGGCGTGCATCTTTCTTGATACCGAGGGCAGTTACTACTACCTCGTTCAATGTTTTAGTATCTTCTTGCAATGCAATATTGATAACCGACTGATTAGCAACGATTTTCTCTACGGTTGTAAAACCAATTGCCGAAAAAACTAACACCGAGCGAGCCGAAAGATTAGATAATTTGTAATTTCCTTCAGCATCTGAGTTTGTACCCTGATTCGAACCTTTCACAAGCACGCTTACCCCAGGAATGGGTTCTCCGTTTGGAGCAGAAATTTTGCCACTTACATTTTGGTTCTGAGCATTGGCGTACATTACGGCCAAAAGCAAACAAAACAAAATTCTGATGAAACCAGTGAATCTGGTTTTGAGTAGAGATTTGTTCATAAAAAATGATTAGAATTATTTGGGTTTATTGCGTTGTATTCAGCAAAAAGCAGATTTTGGATGCTGAAAATTTGATGGTGCAAAGGTCAAGATGTCTTATGACTTGAATGTGAAGCCAACTTTAAGCTATTGTGAAGTAACAATGCGATTTGTTAGGTTTTTGTTAAGTCTATTAAAATGATTGAAAATAAAAAAGGAGGCCAATTCGGGCCTCCTAAAAAAATGTTTCTACCTTTTACTGTGCTTTTGCTAACCAAAGAGCAGCATTAAGGTGCAAAGCTGGGTGCGAAGTAAAACCAGATGGAGCATCACCTGACCAGCCATTAAATAAATTATCGTTTGTGTCACCAGTTCCATCATCAGAGGGTGAGCTATCTCCAACGAATACGATTCTGCCTGTTCCGTAAGTCGATAAAAGAGCCATTACTTGCGTGCTTGCCCCAACAGTTCCGCTCATTCTCCAAAATAAACCTTGTACATTTGGGTTAGCAGTAGTGTTGATTGTAGCAGTTGCACCTGCATAAAAAGCTAACTTTGTTGCGGCTCCGGCCAAACCATTGAGTAGTTTTTGAGCATTTGCATTTGTGCCTGTATAAACTTTGGTTGTTGGTTGTTCATCAACATCTACATAATCAACCGTAAAACCAAAAGGATTATTATTGTTAATACCATTGTTCGACATTAAATCGTTGATTACCCTCGGAGAATCGTAACCATCGCCATCTCTATCCGAAGGATTATAGCCATTGGCATCGGTACCTGCCGTTGTAGCAGCAGTATGGTCAGCTATCAACATTATTCCACCTCCATTCGCCACAAAATTCATGATGGCAGTTTTCTCGGCAGCTGTAAATAAGCGATTGGGTTCGATGAGCATATATACATCATAATTGCTTAAATCTTGTGGATTTGAAGTATTGCCATAGGTAATTGCTGTTCCTGCGGGTAGTGTTTCCACAAGGTGGCCTCGTTTTACTAATTCAACAGCCCAAGCCGACATTCCACCTTTCCAATAGGTTTCGGGAGTTGATGCTGTGATACCAGTGTAAGATGGGGTTGGGATTCGTTGAGCCGAGCTTTCTACGGTAGTTCCACCAGTATATATAGGTACGCTTACTGTTCCGTCTGCATCAATCAACCAGTCGGCACTTCCTGCATTTTCATATTTGGTTGCATCAAACAAGAACTTTTTGCCCGTTATGCCGCCACCGCCACCTGTACCAGCATTATCGTTGATTACGATATCATCAATATTGATACGGTTCGTGCCACCAGAAAGTTTACGAATTTCTAATCTTACAGTACCTGTTAAATTAATTGTAAATGTTGCTGTTTGAAGCGTAGCAGTTGTTGTTAATGTTGAGCCTGATTGAGTCCAGGTGCTTCCACTATTCGTTGAGTAAAACAATCCCCAAGTAGAGGCTACATCAGTTCCGTAAGTAGCGTGTTTTACGGTTACAGTACTAATACCTGTTGTTTGGTTAAACAACATTGTGATTTTGCCAGTATTACGAATACGTGCTGACCACGAACCTGCTTTTTTATCAGCCGCCAAATTACCAATTACGGCATCATACAAATTCCATGACTTGGCTTGAAGCGTTACGTTATCGCCACTTGATGAGCCAGTTGGAGCAACATCATAAGCTGTTTTAGGACTGGTAGCACCTACCTCAAAACCTTCAGTCAAGGCAACTGCCGCTACACGAGCTGACGAACGAATGGTTGTTGATTGGATTGCTGTGGGCGGACTTACAACTTGCATGTCTTCTCGACAGCTAATCAATAAACCACCTAAAGCCAAACTTACAATGAAGTAATGTTTTAGTTTAGAAATGTGAAGCATAAAAATTGTTTTTAGAATGAAAGGATTTATTATTTGTAAAATTTTGTGTAAAAGTCCCCAATTGTTTGGTACTTATTTTCCAAAGTGCCATTAAGCGTTTGTTAATTTACATCACTTTCTATCACAATAGCCGCCCAATAATTATTATTCGGCTACAATTCTTTTTTGTTTTGTTGCTACTCATTTCGGCACTTAAAATACGAATTAAATAGTTTTTACACAACAAAACTTGGCAAGATTCTACACATAAGCATTTACTCTCTCAATCCATTTCTCAAGATTTCTGGCATACACCAATCTATACTCGGCAATGATACTGGCGTGTTTGTGCTGAAA
>NZ_JBMLRC010000099.1:23720-26159 GCF_049241225.1 Emticicia sp. | reverse complement strand
AGCCACTCGCCCATTGTCAAGGGTTTTTCGGAATCAATAAATAAATCAAATATAAACTCTGTTCCCTCATATTGCAGCAACAGAGCCACATGAAAACCCCAAGTTAGTAAGCCATTAGGCGAAATTTGATTAGGGTCGGGAAGCTGGATCGTTTGTTTTGAGTCTTCGCAGTAACGTGTAGG
The DNA here is from genome assembly GCF_049241225.1 of Emticicia sp. Lineage (NCBI taxonomy): Bacteria > Pseudomonadati > Bacteroidota > Cytophagia > Cytophagales > Leadbetterellaceae > Emticicia > Emticicia sp. The sequence continues at coordinate 25,977 of NZ_JBMLRC010000099.1, read as the reverse complement.
AGCATAAATCCAAATTTTTTTGTGCTGCACACCGTAGCTTCGTAAGATAAGCGAAGCAAAGTGAGTCACATTGTGGCAATTTCCTTGCTTATAATCAAAAAGTGGAGCAAGAAAATATTTCAATTCTTCAAAATAATAATCAAAGTAGTTGTCAGTGATTCGAGAAAGTCGGCTATGGGTATTTGTTAAAACCATTATTAAATTTTTCGGCAAAAGTATGCCACTAACAATACTTCGTTTCTACCTTCACTATTAAGTATTTGTTAATTATATCGGGCTAATATTAGCTTAACAATTTGTTTATATTTCGATAAAGCCAAGCTAATTTTAAACGTTTTACTTTGTTGTGCAAAAAAACAAAAATCAAAAATGCTACCGATAAAATTAGTTGTCTTTGATATGGCTGGCACAACCGTGCAAGACAAAAAGGAAGTCGAAACCTGCTTTGCTCGTGCCTGTGCCGAAACTGGCCTACAAGTGTCAGAAGAGCGAATTTTGGCCCTACAAGGTTATTCAAAAATCGAAGTTTTCAAGCTCCTCTGGGATGAACGAATCGGACAAAATCACCCCGAATACGACGAAAATGTGGTGTATTCGTACGATTATTTCCGCCTGATTCTCGAAGACCACTATAAACTCAACGATGTCTTACCAACCGATGGTTGCTTAGAAATATTCGATTTTTTACGCAAAAATGATGTAAAAATCGCCTTAACGACGGGTTTTTACCGAAAAGTGACCAACATCATTCTCGAAAAACTCGGCTGGCTCGATGGTTTAGAATTTAACTACGTAAATACTACTGGAAAATCGGTGATTGATGTTTCTATCGCCAGCGATGAAGTTGCCAAAGGACGCCCCGAACCACTGATGATTCAGAAAGCCATGAAACTCATGGGTGTAGTTGACCCGTACGACGTCATTAATATCGGTGATACTCCATCCGACCTCAAATCTGGCTCAAAGGCAGGGTGTCGTTTATCGTTGGGGGTTACAAATGGCACGCACACGCACGAGCAACTACAGTTTATTCAGAATAATGGTTTGCTTACTTCCTTGCGTGAACTCCGCCCAATTATCGAAAATATTAGTGTTTTAAACGAAGCCTAAATGAAAAACTTTGATTTAATAATTGTTGGTGGAGGTATTATGGGGGCGTTTCATGCGTATCACGCAACCAAACTCGGCAAGAGTGTCCTTATCTTAGAAAAAGACAATTTTCCTGTAAGCTCAACTGTCCGTAATTTTGGCCAAGCCGTACCGTCGGGGTCATCGGGCAGATGGTTCGACTACGGACGCAGAAGTCTGGAAATATACCAAGATATTCAGTCGAAATTTGATATTTCTGTACGTCGAAATGGCACTATCTATGTCGCCTCCGACGATACCGAGTGGACGCTGGCCAACGAATTATTCGCTATTCATCAAAGCAAAGGCTATGCTTGCAATCTACTTTCAAAAAGGCAGTGTTTGGAGCAGTATCCCGAACTCAAAAGTGAATACGCAAAAGGTGCGATTTATTACCCAAACGAAGTAAGTATCGAGCCAAACTTATTGATTTACAAAGTTTTAGGTTTTTTACAAGAAAAACACAAGGTTGCGTATAAACCCAACTCTACCGTGATTGACTGCCAAGAAATCAATGGAAAAGTTGAGGTACTGACAGCCGCAAGAGAGAAGTTTTCGGCCGAAAAAGTCATTATTTGCAGTGGCTATGTTTTCAATTTACTTTTTCCAGAAACCTACGCTAAAAGCGGACTGGTTGTAAGCAAACTACAAATGATGCAGACAGTTCCGATGAAAAACGTTTCGCTGAAAGGTAATATTCTTACAGGACTTTCAATCAGACGATACGAGTCTTTTGAAGAATGCCCATCTTATAAAAATAATACAACTCCCGAATACTACACCGAACTCAAAAAATGGGGCATTCACATCCTCTTTAAGCAAGCCATTGACGGCTCAATCATCATCGGCGATTCGCACGAATATGCACCAGTGGGCAAAACTGATGAGCTGGGTTTTGATACCAAAGACTATGTCAATAAACTCATGCTCAAAGAAGCCGAACGCATCGTAAACTTCCCTGTCAATCAGATTGCTCGTACGTGGGCGGGGTTCTATGCCCAGCACCCCAACGAGATTTTTGAGCATGATATTTCGCCCAATATTCATATTTTTACCGGAATCGGTGGCAAGGGAATGACCACCAGTGCTGGATACGCCGAAGCCAATATTCAAAGGTTATTTTTATAGA
>NZ_JBMLRC010000099.1:14026-23620 GCF_049241225.1 Emticicia sp. | reverse complement strand
ATTTTCACCCAATCGGATTATATTCTGATTCTTTTGTGGGCGAAACTTTCCACCATAATTTCCCCTTCAGATATTTATTCGAGAAGTAAAAAAGCTGTACTAAGAGCAGAATAAAACAAACAAACGAAATAACATAGCTGAATGTCATTAGTATATTGAGAAAGGATATTTTTTTCAAGAAAAACTCGCGGTAAATCAATAAAACTACACTGCCGAGATAGCCAACCGAGTCGCAGATATAGACCAAAAAGCCCACATTTCCACGGGCTTTAAAAAGTGCGATTAGGCGTTCGAAAACTACAGTTTGAATCAATAAATAAGGCAAAAACAAGCCAATTCCGAGGCTCAACATCCAAGTTTTGGGCGTAATGAGTGCTGTCTGAAAAGCCCATGTACTTCCTCCACAAAGCAAAACCGCCACAAGCATCATACCCGAAAATGTGAGATATGATTGAAAATTATTTTTGATAAAAGCATTGAGTGCAATCAGTGTTACTACTACCACTCCAATAGTTGTTTCTATCTCCGAAAAAATAGTTTTATTGAATTGTGGGTCGATTTCTCGCCATACTTCAACCGCAAAATTATCTCGAAAATCACGCATCGAAGCCAAGAGTAAATAAACCCCGATAAAACACAAAAGTCCGAAACCAAATTCTCTTATTATCAATTGTTTATCAGCTTTTTTCATAGCAACTCGCTCACTTCTCAGAGCTAAATCTTCATCGTTTGGTGGCGGAATCTGTGCCAGCATCCAGACAAAAAACAAAAAGAGGGGCAGAAAGAAAAGCCCGATGGCAAACGGCAGATGAAACTCCGAAATATGATAGGTTTCTTGTAGAAATAAATAGATAGTTTTCAAAACTCCTGAAGTCATTACTAAATTTAGGCTGAGTCCAAGAGCCAAAAACTCCGTCAGTTTTCGGCCTTCGAGAAAGCTAAAAATCACGCCCCAAACCATGCCGAGCGGCAAACCATTCAGAAATAAAAAAACAAAATTATACGGAAACGGCACAAACCCAAAAGCAACCAATGCGATTTCGGCAAACACTATCAAGCTGATAATCAACACAATACGTTTTTTTGATTTTAATTCGGCAATGACCTTGATTCCGATAATTTTTGAAAGCATGTAGCCAAAAACCTGCGAAATTATCAATATCGTTTTATAGCCCACACCCCACAGCTCGTAGTTTTCGTAAAGCCCCGTTGTGAATGGCTTTCGGAAAGCATACATACAAAAATAAGTACCAAAAGCAGCAACGATACACCAAATAGTAAGTAATGCTTCCGATTTCCTAAGTAGTTTTTTCACGATTATTTATGGCTTAAATCAACCATAAAAATCTAAATCAAATATAAACTCAGAATTACGTAAGTATTATGATTAGGTTAGTTTTTGGTGCAAAAGTCGTGGATAATTAGGTTTTCTAATCTGCCCGAATGCCCTTACCTTTGTTGCGTTAAATTTTTTGCTTACTAAAAAAACGTTACAGATGTCGAGTTGGTATCAAGGAAAGATTCGCTACCAAAAGGTAGATGAAAAAGATAGAACAATCAAAATCACTGAAGTATATTTAGTTGATGCCGTATCATACACCGATGCCGAAGCACGCATTTATGATACAGTTGCATCAAATACGCCTGATTTTCAGTTATTTGGTCTTTCGAGAATGAAAATCCATGAAGTATTTTTTGTGGAAGAAGGCTCAGAAACATGGTATAAAGTAAAGGTAAACTTTATTAGTTTCGATGAAAAAGCCCAAAAAGAAAAACGTACACCTTTTACGATGCTCATCAATGCCGATAATCCATTGTTGGCGTATCAGTTAATCTCGGAGAGACTCGGAACTGTAGAAGATTACCAAATTACAGATATAAATATCACAAATATCTTGGAAATTATTCCGTACGAAAAACCAGAAGATAAAATCTTGAAAAGTGGCAATTTTAAGCCATTGGCCGAGGTTTTAGCAAATCAGGCTGAGTAATGTAGAGCGACGGCGTCGGCCGGCCAATTTCTAAATTGCTCAAGTTGAAAGGACACAAGCCGGAGACTTGTGCTACGATACAAAAGAAAAAGTCAGAGGCAAAGCCCCTGACTTTTCTGATTTTAACACCAATATGAATCAATTGAACTACCGAAGTAGTTGATTCAAGTCTCAGCCATAAGCTGATAATCTTTTTGCTTTCGCAAATATCTTTTTAGCGGGCGGCGTTCCGCACGATGGACGACAATTTTAAATTCTACTTATTTAATGACCGTGGACTACAGACTATCGACCGTGGACTACCTTCCCACCCACTCATTTAATTTCTTATCGTAAACCAGCGTGGCATCTGGCCACTCTATGTAATGTTTCATGGCTAAATAGTTGTCGAGGTTTCCTTTTTTTATTAATTCTTGAAAAAGGAAACTGCCTCTTTCTATCAATATTTTTTCTTCTAAGTGTGGAGTGTTCGCTACTTCTTCAAAGGCTTCGGGCATAAGTGAATCCGTATCGGCGGTCGCTTTCTTTAATCTGAACTTCCCAAGAACCCCTCTTTTGTATTTTGGACTATTCCCAACTGGACGAATCATGAAAAAATAATTCCAGCCATCGGGCGTTTGATAATATTTTTCGATGCGAAAATTCGGAAGATTTTTCACATAAAATTGTCTGTACTGAGCATCGAATCGAGTTTCGTTGGTGGCATTCGGAGCTTTCGTAAAAACGTAGGTAATGATATTCGTAAGCAGTGTATCTCGTTGATTATCAGAAAAATAATTCGATACATCATACTTATTTGATTGGCAAGAAAACAACACTGCCGCAAGCAATGAGACTAAAACTACTTTTTTCATATTGGTGATAAAAGTTCTCTGCCGAAACAGAGAACTTTTTATTTTTATTACTTAGAAGTTTACGGAAGGCTTCACTTTGAGTGAAGTCTTCCGTAATTCATTACTTAATATAAACCACTGACTGCGGGCTAAATTCAGCCCAAGTAGCTGTCCAGTCGGTTGTTCCGAATGCACCGATGTAATCAGCAGCAGTGAAGAACGAACCAAGACCAGTTGTTGAACCACCCGTTGCGATTGAAGCAGAAGCACCCGCAGCGATAGCAAACGATGGACGACCAACTTGGAATAACGATGCACTGATACCGGTGTTTACGTAATTTGGCACAACCTTATTGCCTTTTTGAGCTAAGAACCAAACCGATGGTAATTGTGTACCGATTGCCAAAGCAGCTGGAGTTGTTGCGGTGTTTACGTCACGCACTGCAAAACCACGTGGTTCAGAAGCAAAACCTTGTCCGAAACCGTTTGTTCCCCAACCATCTACACCAGCCAATACTACATTGTTCAACACTAATTCACCATTTAGAGCATTGGCTGAAGTTGTTGCACCGTCGATGTACACACCATTTGGATAACCAGTAGCGAATGTATTGTGAATCTTCACTTTGTTGTTTCTTCTTAAATGGAACGCATTTTGGAACAATGGACTGATTGAAGTAGCCGCCGAACCTTTCGCACCAATCAAAGTGAAGTTAGAGAATGTACCCGAAGTATATGGCTCTCTTGGATTTCCTTGACCATCATTATCAACCTCGAAACCATTTGAACCCGATTGGTCAGCTTGGGTTGCTCCACGAATACCGATACCAAATTGTACGTTTCCACGGAAACCATTATCAACATCAAAATCATCATCTAAGCCTTTGTAAGCAATCAAGTATTTAGCATTTGCAGTACCACCAAACCACTCGAAAGAGTCGTCAAGGCCGAAAGTTGCCATTAAATATTCCATTTTTGTACCGCTACCTACCGAACCAAACGTAAATGAGTTTACTTCTTGGTTAGGGTTGATTGGCACACCAGCGTACTCAACGCGTACATACTTCAAACTACCTGAATTATCGGCATCGTCAGCACCACCGTGCCATCCTTTATAACTTCCTTCCAATTGTCCAACGCCATTTGGTAAGTTGTTTTTTGCTTTTCCGCAGATTACTAAACCACCCCAATCGCCTGGCTCTCTTTCGCCAACTGCTCTTTCAGATGTAAATACAATCGGCTCAGCAGCAGTACCTTCTGCGATAATTTTGCTACCACGTTGGATAATCAAAGTACCTTTTGAAGCACGGTCACCGATGATTACTGTACCTGGCTCTATCGTAAGCGTACCCACTGCAACACCTGCTGGTGTTACGTCAGTTGTATCGCCACCTACACGTACAAAACCTACGAGTTTATAAATTTTGTTTTTTGTCCAAGTAATATTTCCTGTCAAAACCCCTCTTACCGTAACGATTTCTTTTGGAGGAATTGCCGCTACTTTTACTGTAAACGTAGTTGGAGCAGATGCTTGATTTTTTGCATCAGTGGCAATAATTGTGAAGTTTACACTTGCACCAGCCGCCAAATTTTCAACTGTATATTCTTTCGTATAATTATCAGCTGTTACGCCATCAGCATACGTTTTTGTGTCGAAAGCCACACCATTTTTCAAAACTGTTACGGTTTTCAAGCCACCCGGAGCCGAAATAGAAGCCGTAACGTTTACTTTTGCACCTGGAATTCCAGAAGCCTCAGTTCCAGCCGAAACGATTGGTGCTGGTGGAATCACTTCTTCTTCTTGGCATGAGCTAACGAAAGCCGCCGTAGAAAAAAGCAAAGTAGCCGATGCTAATAATCGAAAATACTTTTGAAACTTAATCATTTGTTTTTGGAGTTTGGTTTACTAATTTTTTGTATTTCTTTGTTAAGTATTACTTTCTTGAAAGCGTATAACTGAAACCAAGCGTTACTAAACTACCTGGTTTGTAGCTTTGCATTACTTCGTCGGTTTTACGGTCGAATTTTCCATCTTGATTACCATCTTGTAAAATCAAAGCTGCTTGGTTGAAAATATCGGTCACACCGCCTTTAATTGTCCAACGGTCTTTGATTCCTTTCGAGAACGTAAGGTCAACTACATTTCTTGGCATTTCGTAAAGGTCTGGGTAGCCTTCAAAGCCAATTGCAAAAATTCTTTTTCCGATTACGTTATAGAGTAAGTTTACTTGGAAATCTTTGTCGGTGTTGTTATAATTTAAACCAACATTCAAGATATAAGGCGACTGACCTTGTAGCGGACGGTTGTTCGATTGTCCTTCGGCACCTTCACGCAATTGTACTTTGCTGTAAATCAAGGCAGCGTTAAATAATAAACTCATTTTTTCTAACACTGGTGAAGCCGTCAAACTTGCTAAACCTTTGCGAACTTCCAACTCTAAACCTGCACTTTTAGCATTTTGAGCATTTTGGTAGATGAAAGTTTTTGCACCTAACGAGCCACTTCCTGCTTCAACTTCTAACTCAATCGGATTTCTAAAATTCTTGTAGAAAGCTGCAATACTCACAATTTCCGAAGGAGTTGGATACAATTCCCAACGCACATCAAAGTTATTTACAGTTGAAATTTTCAAGCCTGTGTAACCTTCATAAACTACGTTGAAGTCGAAATCATAGAACGAAAACGGAGCTAACTCACGAAACTCTGGACGATTGATTGTTTGTCCGTAAGCGGCTCTCACAAGCATTTTTTCTGAGAAATTGTAAGATAAATTCGCTGAAGGCAATACACTCGTTACTGGGTTTTTCACGTTTACTTTTGCTCCACCTAAGAATGCACTTTGTAAACTTTGTGTATTATCTTCAACCCTTGCACCAGCAATGATATTCAATTTTTTACTCAACGGAATATTGGCATTGGCATAATAAGCCAACAATCGGTTTCCTGCTGTATATGAATCGTTCGGGTTAGTTTGTTCGTCAATTCTGATACCCGTTGTGCTATTAATATTATTGAAGAGATTCGTTACTGAACCAGTGAACAGTTCGTTGCTGAAGTTATTTCCACGCACATAACCTATGTTACGTCCGTTAAATGAGCGGTCTTTACTTTCGTAGAATAAACCAGCTTTTACTTCCATTTCAGTATTTTCTGCTTTCGATAACGCTATTTTTTGCGTAAGATTTACGGCTCCTGTATAGCTGGTTTCGTTCATTTCTGAGAACCAACGACCTAAATAAAACGCCTGTGCAGTACCGATTGGAACATAGATTGTTTTTGAATTATTTGTCAAATCAACATCTGAGCGATAACGACGATAATCTGGTTGCTCACGATTCGAGCGATTGTAGCCAGCTACCCAATCAATCACGGTTTTGCCTTTCAAGAAAGAGTGTTTACCCGTGATTTGACCTGTGTAAATTCCACGATAAACTTGATTAAACGATTGATTATCAGGATTATAATTTGCTTCAATTGCACGACCACTACGTTGTGTGAAGTTCGAGTTGCTCATTTGATTGAACAAATTTTTCAACTCAACTGAGTGATTATCATTGAAACGAAACGCCCAGTTATGAATCAAACCAACTCTGATGTTTCGGCTATATTGACTGTCTTTGAAGAAATAAATCGGTGATTGTGTATTGTTGATATTCGCATTGAAGTCATTGCGGTCAATCAAGAAATTGGTGCGGCTATCCGAATAATTCAAGGCTGTTACGTTTCCAACTTTGATTCTACCGATATTAAATTTATAGTTTCCTGTCAAACCGAAACGTTGGTCAGGAGTGGCAGTTGTGCGGTTAGTAGTCCATTCGTTTCTTAACGAACGACCCGTAGCTTCTAATTGAGCAGGATTATTCAAAAATACATTGATATTCGACGGAAAAAACTGTGGTAAATCGTAGTAGCCGTTATTGAAGCCTGTCCAATAATTTTTACCTTGATTTGGTTGGTAGAAATCACCAAAAGTTGTTCCCTGACGCACCGAAGTACCATAGTCAAGCACCAATGAGTTTTTGTCTGGAATATTCTTTGTGAAGATTTTCACTAAACCACCCGCAAATTCGCCAGGTAGTTCGGCCGAAGGACTTTTGTAAATCAACAAACGGTCGATTTGTGAACTTGGAATAATATCAAATGAGAATGATTTTACGTCGGTTTCCATACTTGGCGTAAAAGCATTGTGAAGCATTACATTATTATAGCGTTGATTTAAGCCACGAATATTGATGAAACGCTCGCCCACAATCGTAATACCCGGTACACGCTTTACAACCTGAGCCGCATCACGGTCAAGGGTTTTACCGATTTGTTGAGCCGAAATACCATTCACAACCATTTGCGAAGCCTTGATTTCAGAAATCAACGAAACTTCTGTATTTGTCAGGCGGCTGGCTGTTACTTTTACTTCTTGCAAAACCACCTTGTCTTCTTCAAGGGCGGTATTTATTTCAAGAACTTTATCGGCTTCTACCGTAACTTCTACTTCTTTTACTTTATATGAAACGTAGGTAATCAATACTTTTTTCTTTCCAACTGGTACTTTCGAAATTGAGAAAAATCCATTTACGTCGGTAGCAGCTCCCATGGTTGTTCCGTCGATTCTGACCGTTGCACCGATAATGTCTTCGTCAGTTGCAGCATCTTTAACAGTTCCACGGATAACGCCCGTTTGGGCAAGAGAAATGAGAGAAATAAATAATAGTAGAGAGGTAAGCGTAAACTTAAATTTGGAGTTCATAACCTATATTGGTGTATTTGATTTTCGACTGCAAAGGTCTGAATCCAATGTTAACTAATTGTTAAGTCAATGTTACGAGTTAATTATGATTGCAAAAAGCGAGTACTTCTACCTAAGGTTTCTCTTCGATAAATACTCAAGCAGTTCTTTGGGTTTATCGGTTTGTAAAGCATTGATATTAAATCCGATAGCCGTTTCCCAACCTTGTGGAGTATCATCATCGCCCAGGGTATCGAGCCAAATTGGGATATTAATTTCGGTAAGTTTTTGAATAATTTCTGGTGAATAGGTTTTGATAGTTCCATCTAAAACCGATGCAGGAAAGCTCAAGACAAAAGCCTCAAACTCGAAAGGAGTCTTTATATTTGACGATGGACTCGTAATTACAGGAATCGATGGGGCGATTTTTTTCCATTGAAAAATCTGTTGAGGCGAACAATAAACCACCACTCGCTCACGCATTTGGTATTTATCAAGCAAAGCCACAATCTTCTCAGGGTCGGCCTCTTTAATATCTAAATACAGATTTATCTTTCCTTTCGCTTCCATCAGAAACGACGAAAAAGTAGGTGGAGCAATCTCCGTTCCTTTGATTTTCAGTTTCCTGAAATCAAGTGTTGACGTAGCCGAAACTTTACCTTTGCCATCGGTTGTTCGTTCGAGGTTTGCGTCGTGCATCACTACTGGCACGCCTTCGAGCGTCGTTCTGATATCAACTTCTACATAATCAACGCCCAGCTCGATGGCTTTTCGGAGCGATTCTAAAGTATTTTCGGGAGCATCAGTATGAAAGCCTCGGTGAGCAATAACAATAAATTTATTAGATACTTTCGGAAAAACAGTTTTCGACTGTGCAAATACAACACTCGGAAGTACCAAGAGCAATAGTTTGAAGATTAGGCTTTTCATAGTGAGTTAGTAAATTTTCAGGAATTTCAAAATTACCATCATCCCATTGCTGAAATTACTCTAATAGATTATGATTTTGTTAAGTTTAATACAGAATTGCATCTATAAAAGTAAAAATTGCACTTTTGTAATTTTTTCTCATTTCATTCAAACATTTTAAAAAACTAACGCATTTTCAAACATTTTGGCTTAATTTTGGGTAAAAATTGAGCGTTAAAAAGTACGTATCTACCTAATCAGCAATTAATTAAATAGTACAACAGTGGAAATCATACACGAAAAAAACCTCGGAACTAAGCAAAAAGCACTGCGTATCAACATGAATAAGCAAATCTATGGTAGCTTTGCTGAAATCGGTGCTGGACAAGATGTAGCCGCCAACTTCTTCAAGGCGGGCGGTGCTTCAAAAACAATTGCGAAAACTATTTCGGCCTATGATATGACCTTTTCCGATGCTATTTATGGCGTGATGGAAAATAGTCGATACGTGTGCGAGCCTCGACTCATGAGTATGCTCGACCACGAATATGGACTTCTGATTGAGCGTTTGGGCGAAAAACGTGGCAATGATTCAACTTTTTTTGCCTTCTCAGACACCGTTGCGGCTCTCAATTATCATAAAAATAATGATGCCCACGGCTGGATGGGCGTAAGATTTCAGCTTACACCACACGGCCAATACAACGATATTATCTTGCACGTAAAAATGCTCGATAACGATAGCATCCTCCAACAGCAAGCCCTTGGAGTATTGGGTGTAAATCTTATGTATGGGTGCTATTTTTATAACCAAGACCCCGAAATTCTCCTGCTATCATTAATGGATGATTTGGCCAAAGACCGCATCCAAATTGATATGATTCGATTCGAAGGACCTGACTTCAAGCATGTTGATAATCGTTTAATGAGCTTGCATTTAGTGAAGTACGGTTTCTCAGATATTGCTCTTTTCGGTGCTGATGGCAAAAACTTGCAGCCTTCGGAAGTACTTTTCCGCAAACACGCCTTGGTATTACGTGGCCGCTTCCGTCCGCTCGTAAATGTGCATTTAGATATGCTCGCCAACGGCCGCAAACAGTTTATGCGTGAGCCAGACGTTGACAAAGAACGAGTAGT
>NZ_JBMLRC010000099.1:3108-13926 GCF_049241225.1 Emticicia sp. | reverse complement strand
TTTGCCACACTTTTCAGTCGAAACCTCAAACTTTTCGTTTATCCGACTTACCAAAACAACAACATCATGAACTGCATGAGGTTTAATCCGCCCGTGCAATTGATTGATTTATATCGTTATCTGATTGCCAACAATAAAATTGAAGATATTCATCACTACAACGAGACTAATATGAATATCGATACCAACAAAACACTTCAATTAATCAAAAGCGGAGAAGAGGGCTGGGAAGAAAACGTGCCTGATGAAGTAATAAAAATGATAAAAGACCGTTGTCTATTTGGTTTCCCATGTGTGGTTATTCCGGGAGTACCGGGGCCAGCACACGCCAAAGAAAACCAAGAAGTAGCCATCGAAAGCGATGATGTATAAATATGGCAATTACACTTGCTAATTTGTAAAAATCAACAACAAAAATGAAATTTAAAATCCTGACAATTAGTATATTAGTATTTTTTTCGTACCAAATATTTGCACAAGAAACACCCAAAATATTACTACCAGCAGGAAAAGAATGGACCCAACTCAAAGAAGGGTCTGAGGTTTCTTTTGAACTAAAAGTAGAAGGAAAAAACTGCGAAAAATTCCGTTTTACGATTCCCCAAGGTAAGCTCGAAGGCATGGCTTTCGACTCACTCGGGCGTTTTACGTGGACTCCCCCCTATTCGATGGTCGATAGGCTTGATTCTTATAAATTTCATCAAGTAATTTTTGAAGCCAAGTGCGATTCTACCAACGAAACGCTCTCTTCAAAAGTTGAATTTCGTATTCAGCACGTCAATCGTAGCCCTGCGATTCGAGACTTGAAGCCTTTTTATGTGCAATACAATACCAATAATGTCTATAAAATCGACCGTGATTTTGTGTATGATGAAGACAACGACCCGATTGTAGTAATTCCGTCGTTTGAGTCGATGCCCGAAGGAATGAAAATGACTTCGCAGGGCGAAATCTCATGGTCGCCATCATTGACACAATTCAAGAAACTAAAAGACAAAACGCTCGATGGAAATCCGATGTTTTTGGAGTTTTACGTAGAAGACCAACCCGCAAAAACGCAATCGAAAGGCCGTTTGAAAATTGAAGCCACTCAGATTGATTTACCACCCGAAATTGTGGTTGTGCCGAAAGATAATGTTTTCAAGATAAAGGAAAATCAGACCATCAATATTCGATTTTATCTATCAGACCCCAACGGCGATGATGATATTCAAGAATTTGACTTTCTGACTGATAATCCGAATGTTAGCAAGAAAAATTTAATCAAAAATACCTCTAATCAATACGAGTTTACGTGGCAACCTGGCTATGATTTTGTGAAAGATCCGCTCGACTCGCTCGGTTTTAACATCGACTTTTTTGTGCTGGATAAAACCAAAAAACGTGATGTAAAAACCATCAGATTTGTGGTACGCAATGCCATCAACGAAGCTGAAACTGACTTGAAACTTTATAATTTGTATCGTGGTACACTCCTACGTGGTTGGGAATTGCTCGAACAAATGAAAGAAAAAGAAGACGAACTTAAAAAAGCCTATATCAGAGCCAAAAAAGGCAAGAAAAACCGCTCGGTTATTAATGCTTCGCTGGGTGCAACCACGAGTTTATCATCGGTTTTTGTGCCAAAAGATAAACCCGACCAACAACGTCTGATTTCGACTTTGGGTGGTACGACCGTACTAACCATCGGTACGCTCGAAGCTACCGAAGTGATTGGCCGCTCGATGAAAGACATTATCGACCGCCTCAATTATATCATCGAAAAGAAGAATGAATTGCAAAGCAAAGGCGATATTTTTGCCCGAGATTTTGCTCTAAAATCTTCTCGTCGTGGGCCAGATTTTATCCGAAAAGTTGATGATTTCATGAATGTGATGAGCTTAAAAGGCTTAGTAGTGCTTGATTTAGATGCCGCTTGGGAGCCAAAAAATAAAGCAACTGACGCCAATATCAAGAAAGTATTCAAAGATTTTAATGCGGAATAACACTCATCAACAACAAAATTATAATAATGATATGAAGGGATTCTTCAAGAGACTGTTGCTGTCATTTTTATTTATGCAAAGCAGTAATATAGTTTTTGGTCAGACCAAACAAGATAGTTTAGCTATCAAACAAGCCGCACTTGACTACATAGAATCGCAGCATAAGCCTAATCCAAGCCAAATGGAAAGGGCTTTACACCCAAGAATGGTGAAGCGAACTTTTTGGAAAGACAAAGCAACAGGTAAAGACTATGTTCGTGAAACAACTACGGAATCAATGGTGCTTTTGGCCGAAAGTTATAACCGAAATGGAGATAAATTTCCGAGTTCGCCAAAAAAAGAAGTGCTTTTGCTTGATGTTTCGGAGCGTACGGCCTCAGTAAAATTAATAGCCGACGAATGGATTGATTATATGCACATTGTTAAGATAAACGATTCTTGGAAAATCATTAACGTGCTTTGGCAGTATAAAGACACCAAACAGCATTAATCAATAACACAGCCTAAAATGACACCAAACCACCAAAAACCTTCAATTTCTGAAGGTTTTTGTGTTTTAAGGCTTGTCGATTTATTGAATTATTGCTTAAGTATGAAGAACTAACAATTTGATAATCACTTACCAATGAATTTTCATTCTATAAAGTAAAAACAACACTTTATAGAATAAAGAGTACATTTCATGAAACGTAAAAAAATAAGCGTAAGCAGCCACATATCTTTGTAGCATAATCTTAAAAATAAACTTTAGAATCATGAAAAAAATATTCTTCGCTCTCGCTCTTACTATTACTGGTATTACTACCGCCGCTACTAAAAGCCACGCACAAAGCACTTTTCAGAAAGAAACGACACAAGTGTTATTTATTACTGCCAGTAAACCAAACGCCAAACAATCAGTGGCCAAAGTAATTTCATCGTTGTTTGGATTGAATTTTGGTGCAACCATGAAACAACTCAGCCAAAATAGTCCGATAGTAATTCCATTAAAAACTGGTGTAACAAAAGAAGAAGCCGCCAGCATAAAATCGGCACTTGAAGCAGCAGGAGCTGAAGTAGAAGTAAAATAATTTTGAGTAAAAAGAGTAAAGAATCTAACGTAATTAATTGATTCTTTACTCTTTTTTAAATCCTACATTTTCATCAAAGCCACATAGGTTTCGATTCCATTCCAAATATTCTGAATTCTGATGTTTTCGTTTTCGGCGTGTTGATTATTATCGTGGTTGGCAATCGGTACCGTAATGGTTGGTGTTGCCAAATATTTCTCAAACAAAAACAGTGGCAAACTTCCACCCAAACTTGGCATCAAAACTACCTCTTCGTTGGTGCTTGACTGCACAGCTTTTATCACATTTTGGGCAATCGGTAAATCCATTTTTGTGCGTTGAGCGTTATAGCCCTTTTGCACTTGCACACGAGCAATGAGCGGATATTTCATGCGTTCTTCGTCGGTAATACTCTCATTTTTAGTAACATAATAGCCTTGTGCTTTAATATGGTCAATCACTTTTTGTGCTTGACGCTGGGCATCGTTGCCCAAAACCAAACGTAAATCTAAAGCAGCCGTTGCCGAAACTGGTATCACATTTGCGGCCATTTTTCCCACATTGGCACTCGAAATGCCATTGATATTGAGCGAAGGCAAGTTGATTAATTCAACTAACGACTTTCCGCCACCTTCGGCACGCACAAAACCTAATTCGTTTCGCATTTGCTCATCAACTGGTGGCACTTTGGCAATGGCTTTTTTCTCGGTTTCGGTAAAAGGAACAACGTCATCGTAGAAACCTTTTATCAAAACTCGGCCATTATCGTCTTTCATCGAAGCTAATAATTTTGATAGAAGCATGGCAGGATTCGGAGCCCAATTGCCGTAGTGTCCGCTGTGCAATGGTCGTTTGGAAGCATATACTTTTACTTCCATATTCACATCGCCACGCACCCCAAAAACCACTTGTTTTTTGCCCGACTGATGCACTGGGCCATCGCAAATTACCCAAAGGTCTGATTTGAGTTTATCTTTGTGTTTTTCGAGAATTTCTGATAAATGCGTCGAACCAGCCTCTTCTTCTCCTTCAAAGAAAAACTTGATATTTACACTTGGTTGAATGCCCAATTTTGTCAAAACCTCATAAGCAGTCAGAATCGAAAAAACACCTGCTTTATCATCGGAGGCACTACGACCATAAATTCTCCATTCGGGATTGATTTTTTCGTTGGCTTTGGGTGCTGGAATTATCTTCCCACCTTTTTCGAGCGAAGCATCTAAAAATACCGATTTGAAAGGCTCAATTCCTTCAGCCCACTGATTTGGATTAACTGGTTGGCCATCGTAATGAGCATAAAAAATGATAGTTTTGGTAGCATTTGGTACGTTTACCTCACCAAAAACTGCTGGCGGAACACCCTTTGTGGTAGCATCTAATAATTGAGTCTTAATGCCACGGGCTTCCATCATTTTCACAATGTAAGCAGCCGTTTTCTGAATCCCGACGGTATCATAAACCACATTAGGAATCGAAAGTAAGCCCATAAACTCGCCCAACAGGGCATTTTCGTTGGCTTTTCGGTAATTTCTGGCTTGTTCAACCAGCGGACTTTGAGCGGAGACAAAGCCAGTAATCAATAATAAAGGTAATAGGTATCGTTTCATAGATGAAGGGAAAGGTCATTAACTCATGGATACAATCCAAGTTCAACTAACTGTTTTCTGAAGATTAGTCTGTCTATTTCATTAAATTTAAAAATCTGCACCGTAGCAATTCCTATTTCTGATTTTCCGTCAATCTTTGCATCTTGTATCTCAAAGTGTTCTTGCCAAATATCAATTCTTGGATTGAAAAAGCGAACTAAATTTAATTCACTCCCCACAAAAGTTCCGATATCGGTTCCTTTATAAAAATTACAATCGGGGCAACAATAAGCTAAATTTTCGAGCTTATTATTGCCCCCATGTTTGATGCTTCTGATATGCTCGATATGAAAACTAAAATAAGAAACCCTTTCGGATAAAAGACAATATTCGCATCGAAAGTTGGCTCGTGAAGCTATCTCTTTTCTGGATTTGAGAGTGATAGCACTTCTACTCATGCTTCTGTGATTTTAATGGCTCGTGCTTTGGCAAGCCCAATTATTCTATTTATAACAAGATAGTGTTCTAATTCGCTTTTCTCCTCAGCCGAAAGCGTTTCTTCTTTTTGTTTTGCAAAAAGAGCATCTACTTTCTGCTGATTTGCAGCGGAAGCTTTAAAGTTTATAACCTTTTTAGGATTCATCTTCGCTATGAAATCCGAAAGTTCATCATAAATAAAAGATTCTTTGGTCATCTTGGCTTGTTTTTTTAATCTAAGATAAATATAAATTTAAGCTATTACAAATCTTTACTCCATTCTTACTTTTTCCCAACCTACTTCACGGTATTTTTTGAATAAATATAACGCTAATGCCAACTGAATAAGCATAAAAACACCAATCACATAAGGCACTTGCATGAGTATATAATGCACAAAACCGATGATTCCGGTAAGTAGAACATAAGCCATGTTTCGGATAAAACTTCCACCGCCGTTTTTCTTGATTTCGGTCGAAAAAGGCAGTTCATTGCTCATGCCGATTGATAAGAGTAGGTCAAGATTTGTAATTGTCAGCATTCCGAAGAGTAAATCATCAAGCAAATTTACCCCCCAAATAATTGATAAAATTAAACTCAAAAAAAGCGTAATCGGTAAAAGAAATTTTACCATAATGGCCCGAAGTGAGCCGCTCAGTATTTCGCCAGGCTTAATGATTGGGGCGAGTTCGTAAGGCCAAGCCGCTTTAAAATCTTCGGATTGCGAAATCTGACTCCTGATGGTCAGCAAAATGGTTCCACACAGATAAATCACCACAATTGCCATGCTTGGCGACGCTCCCAGCTCTTCTATTTGTTGCCAAAAATTTCCATCACCTCGCCGAGTACCAATCATTAAGAGTGGATATGTAAGCAAATACGCCAAAGATGGATAAATTCGGAGTTTTAGTTTACGGTCACGAGACGTAATTTTCCAAACAAATTCAAAAGCACCACGCTCCATTGCCGTACCCGTAAAGATACTCGACAACGTTTCGACCAAGCCTTTTTTTGCAACTTTATTCGGTATTTTTTCTTGGCGTTTGGCAATATCCATTCCCGCAATTTTTTGGTTAAATACTCCCGAAAAGACATTACTTACCAAGAAAACCACCATAAATGGCACGGTTAGGGTCAGGAAGAGAAACAGAAACTTAGTAGAATCAAACTCGTGTTTAATAATGGTATTCATGCTATTTCCCATCCAAATTGGCGGCACAAGAAAATGCCACCATTGCACTTTTGTATCAATGCCATTCATTAAGGCTTCGAGATTAACTATTCGCCCAACCAAACGATAGCCGCCCATAAAAATAACAGTCAATACGATTTGGAAAGTATTTATGATATTTCGGAGGCGTTCTTCGCTCGTAAATTGCATCAAAACCAAGTAAAAAATATTGGTCAGAAAAACTATCAAAATCAAACTTAATAAACTGATAATCAGGAAAGAAATTGCTGCTAAAACCCCGTATTTTATTACTGATACGATAGCAAACGGCAATGCCAAAGCGAGCATCATCGAAAGCAGATACATCAGAATATGCGTGATGCGGGCAATAAGCAGCGTGCGGTCGTCGATGGGACGAGGTAGCAAAACGGCATTATCGTTGGAGTCGAGAATAACCGCCGAGAAGTCGGTGATGAGGGTCATGGCCAGCATAAACATCATTACCGCAAAAACCAAGGAATAGGCCGCTGTAACCGATGCAGAAAAATAAATTAGCAGTGAAAAAGCACTGGCCATGACAAAATACAAAAACAAAGTAAGCAAAAAGGTATTATTCGATTCGCTTTGATTTTTATTCCATTGATTGAACCTTGCTCGGCGATTATCCATTTTGAGTTTTACCCCAACAATGGCCACCAACTGCTCAAAATTTACGCCCAACCGTAGGAAAATTGGGCGAAGCAGAAAAAGTATTTTAATGTAGAAATTTATCATTTTGTGTAAGGTGTGGAAATTTAGCGGTTCATTACTTGGATAAACTCTTCGGCCAGTTGTACGTGTTCGTTATTGCCCGTTAGTTGGTTGAAAATCTGTTCGAGCGAACCCGTTTCTCGCTGAGATTTCAGTTCTTCAAAAGTACCGTTGGCAATGATAGTTCCTTTATTGATAAGTACGATTCGGTCGGAGATTTTCTCGACCACATCCATGATGTGCGAGCTATAAAAAATGGTTTTGCCAGCGTGTTTGAGTTGAGAAAGTATTTCTTTGACCAAAATCACGGCATTGGCGTCGAGGCCAGAGAGAGGCTCATCTAAAAATATCACTTCGGGATTATGCAAAATGCCCGAAATCAACAATACTTTTTGTTTCATACCTTTCGAAAAAGTCGTCATGCGGTCGTCTCGTTGGTCATAAAGAGCAAAAAGCCTGAGTAATTCGGTGGCTTTTTCTTCGATTTGCTCGGTTTCTAATTGATACAAACTTCCCAAAAATCGCAGGTACTCCATTGGCGAAAGTGTATCATACAACGAAGCATTTTCAGGAACATAACCGATTAAACGCTTCACTTCCATTGGGTTGGTTTTTACGTCCAGCCCCATCACTTCTACACTCCCAGCATAATCGGGAATCATTCCGATTAGGATTTTGATTGTCGTAGATTTCCCTGCTCCATTTGGCCCGATATAGCCAATAATTTCGCCCGAATCTACTTCTAAATTAACGTCTTTCAAGACCAAACTACTCCCATACGCCTTTTGCAAATTACTGATTTTGATTGCCTTCATTGTTGGATTAAAATAGGTTGTAAAATAAAGATGAAATGTAGAAGAAGTGGTTTAGATTTCCAATCAAAATGCTGATAATCGGTTATTTTTAATGTAATTTGCTATTTTTTTCTCCTTTATCGCCTCAAAAATGACATTTCCCTATCGATGATTCTAAAAAGCCTTTCACATCTATACAATCTTACCTTTTGTCATCGTCTAATAAATTTATACAAAAATTTCTTGACTCGTATTGTTTTTTTTCATACGTTAGATTAATGAAAGTTCTTTGAAAGAGTAGATTCAAGAGGTAAAATTGAAGACGTGAGCGATTGTTGGCTTTAGACCTCAGATTAATATCTTGAATCTCAGTAGTTTATGTAATTATTCACTCTAAATTAGTGTGTTATGAAGATTCATGTGCATGCAGTCCATTTCGACATCGACCCTAAATTGGTCGGATTTATCCAAAACAAATTAAACAAATTAGAAACCTTCTACGACAAATTTATCAGTGGTGAAGTTTTTCTAAAATTAGACAAAGGAGATAGTAATAAAATTCACAAAAAGCACATTGAAATCAAGTTGAGTGTTCCGGGTAGCACCATTTTTGCAGAAGAAAAAGGCACAACATTTGAAGAAGCAACCGACTTAGCCATGGAGGCGTTGAAGTCACAAATCAAAAAATTTAAAGATAAAAGAAACGAAGTTGAACATAAAAAACGAGAAATTCCGGCAGAAGAAGAAGTTGTAGAAGACGATTTCTGATAAATATAAAAGGGCGTAAATCTGATTGGTTTACGCCCTTTTTTGTTTTGGAAAAACGTATGATTGAAGACTAATGATTGAGAATTGATGATTTTAGAATCTTGTTTATTCTTTAAAAATCAACAATTTTCAATCTCTAATCATTAATCTTAAATTTAACAAAACTGTTCCGTTGTCAGTGTCTCACTGACGAGTAGTTTTATTTACCCGATAAATCTTGCGTTGCTCGTTGGTCATTACAAAATCGGTATCGTTTACATACGCAATCGATTCCATCTGATTTCTACCAATTTTTATACATGATTTTGGTTTAGAAAAATCAATTTTCCCATCTAAAATCTCAAAAACATAGATTTTACCGTAAGAAAGTAGAGCAAATTCTCTCCCGTTTGGACTAACGTCGGCAGAAGTTATTGGGCTTTTCAAAAAAATATTCTGCTCGGGCAAAAGTGCGTAATCGCCCGCTTTATCGGGCAGGCTATAAAGTTGCGTTTGGTGTTTCCGTGTCCAATCTTTCGAGAATAAATAGAGTTTCCCGCCGTACCAAAAAAATGCTTCGCAATCAAAAATCTTATCTTTGGCCGGAAAATGGTCTTGGTCGGCGTAATGAAATGTTATTTTTTCGGTTTTGCCATTTCTGAACTTATAAATCGTGAGGTCCTTGCGGTTTTGGCCATTATTACCAAAATCTCCGACATAGATATTTCCCTTATCATCTTTGGTCAGGTCTTCCCAATCAATATTTCTTGAATCATTCACCAAAAGTGTATCAAAAACACGGCCTTGTTCGCCAATCATGTATAGTTCGGTATTGCCCCCACTATCGTTGATGGTCCAATAATAGTTTTCTTGCCAAGCTTTTGCCAAACCCGAGCTTTCGTTGATACAAGTGGGCATTCTGCCTGTTTTCGTAATCTCGTATTCGCTTTTTGCCCTTCGAAAACCACTTTTTTGTATTTCGCTGTGACAATTACAAGTAGCAATTTTGAGAGAAAACAAGAACATATAGAATTTATAAAGAAACATAGCTGAAGGAATGGTTTGCTAAATCAACGAGAAAAATTTGAAATTGGCTAACAAGATAGTTAATTTTGAAAAAACCTGTCAATAAAACAACGAATTATCTCCCAAAAACTTTATTTATGAAGATGAAAACATTTCAGCAGCCTTTCCCTACACGACTCGCCTACATTCTGATTTCGTTGGTGATTATCATCTATGGAATGTATATGCTCAAAGACCTACTTATTCCTCTTACCTTCGCAGGAATCTTTGCATTGCTGTTGCTACCTGTTTGTCAGTTTCTTGAGAGATTGCGTTTTCCACGCTGGTTGGCCATTACGATTGCTATTTTGTTTATGATTGGAGCTTTAGTTTTGCTTTTTTATCTGGTTTATATACAAATCATGGATTTTGAAGAAATTTTACCACAGCTTACCGAAAAAGCCGAAAAATATTTCTCAGAAGTACAGACTTACATTCGTCGAAATTTCCATATCAGTAAAACTCAACAAAAAGCCGAAGGCAAAAAATACGTAACTGAGTTTCTAAAGAATAATAGCGATATTTTAGGAAATACACTCTCAACTACCACTGGACTTTTGGGAAATCTGACGCTTATTCCACTTTACATTTTTCTGATGCTACTTTACCGTGATTTCATCAAAGTTTTTTTCTACAAAGCGTTTCAATCAGTAAGTAGCCACCGTGTAAATGTGGTTTTGAAAAAAATCAAAAACGTGGTTATTGATTACATGGTGGGCTTGATAATGGTTATTGGTATTATCGGAATCTTGAATACCATCGGGCTCTATATTTTGGGCATCGACCATGCCATTTTCTTTGGCTTTTTGGCTTCTTTCTTGGTGCTTATTCCTTATATTGGTATTGCAATTGGCTCTCTTTTACCAATTCTTTTCGCTCTAATTACTAAAGGCCCAATCAGTGCGGTGGGTGTGGGTTCTTTGTTTTTTGCCATACAATTTTTAGAAGGAAATTTCATTACGCCTTACATTGTCGGCTCAAAAGTGAGCATCAACTCAATGGCGGCCATTATCTCATTGATACTTTTTAGCTCGCTTTGGGGAATGGGTGGCTTGGTTTTGGCATTGCCGCTAACGGCTATCATCAAAGTAATTTTCGATTCGATTGAAGGTTTAAAACCTTACGGCTTCCTACTCGGTGACGCCGACCACGTTGATGTAAAAGTTAAATAAGTTGAGTTATTGGGGAAGTGGT
>NZ_JBMLRC010000099.1:1920-3008 GCF_049241225.1 Emticicia sp. | reverse complement strand
ACAAGCAATATCAAGTAACCAATAACAAATCACACCATCCCGATTTCGGTTAGAATTCTTGTAAACTCATCGCTCATGGGGGCAGTAATATGAATATTTGCTCCTGTGACTGGGTGAACAAAACTCAACTCGCTAGCATGAAGTAGCATGGTATTTAGCCCAAAACGCTGCTCAAACATCTTGTTGTGTTTGCATTCTCCGTAGGTTTTATCGCCAATTAAATAATGGCGTAATTGTGCAAAATGCCTTCTAATTTGGTGCATTCGGCCAGTTTCTGGCGTAATTTCGGCCAATGAATACCGTGAAGTTGGGTAGCGACTTACTTCTATTTCCAGCTCAACTTGCTTCAAACATCTAAAATGGGTTACGGCATCTTGGAGTGTGCCGTTTTCTTTCGCCAGTGGTCGGTCGGTCATGCCCGATTCGGGCAAATACCCACGCACCAAAGCTATATATTTTTTCTGTGTAGCATGATTTTCAAATTGCATTTTCATGGCTTTATCGACTTCGGCCGATAAAGCAAAAAGCAACACGCCCGAAGTTTTTCGGTCGATTCGGTGGCACGGACTCACCCAACAATTGAGTTGGTCACGTAGCAACTGTAATGCAAACACACTTTCTTCGGCAGCGATTGACGAGCGATGCACCAATAAATTATGTGGTTTGTTGATGGCTACCAAATATTCGTCTTGGTAAAGAATGGGAAGTACGATGTCTTGCATGTATGCTCATTGAAAATTTCGACAAAGGTACGGAAGAATTAGTTAACCTCGGTCATTAACGTCGGCATGGCTCGAAGCCATGCCGACGTTTGTTTGGAAGGTAGTTACCGAATTTCTTGCCATTTGCTAAGTGGATTTTATTTTTTGTAGCTAATCTTTGTGCTAATAGTCCACGGTCAATTGTCAACGAGTCCACAGTAGTGTAGAGCAGTCATTTTGATAGTTTTTACACAAAATAAAATTATCGGCAATTTCTGACCCGTCACTTATCTTAAAATATTTTTTTATGCACTCACTCGATACAATTCCTGCTTATGTTGCTATTTGTTTCATGGCAACAACCTTACTCAGCATTTGGTTATTTTT
>NZ_JBMLRC010000099.1:0-1820 GCF_049241225.1 Emticicia sp. | reverse complement strand
TTCGTTTTTGTAAAGAAAACGCTGAGCCACAAAATACTTTTAAGTTGGAATATTATGTGTCTTTTATTGCTCATCAATATTGTGTTCAATGCACTTTTAGCTTCGCCAGTGCCATTTCAGCAATTTGCTTTTGAGCAGCCCAATATTGCGATACTTTATTTCCCGTATAATCTACTACCGAGTATGGTTGTGCCTTTGGTATTGTTTTCGCATTTGGTGGCGATTAGGCGATTATTGAAGTAAATCATGGCTTTTCTCTCTATCTCCTTTTAAAATATACCGTCAGCGTTTCTAATTCATTATTATCGTTTTATCTTGCGAAACAATCTTTGAAAGTTTCGTAATATGCCACTAAAACCTAACCTAAAAACCGAAATACTGGCGGGAGTTTCTACCTTCTTGGCCACGATGTATATTATTGTTGTCAATCCTGCCATTTTGAGTCAATCTGGAATGTCGTTCAATGGTGTACTTACGGCCACCGTTCTGCTATCATTCTTTTGTAGTTTGATGATGGGGCTTTACGCCAAAAATCCCATCGTTGTTGCCCCAGGAATGGGAATGAACGCTTTTTTTACGTTTACAGCCGTGAAAGGTATGGGTATTTCGTGGCAAGTGGCCTTGGGTGCAGTTTTTTGGGCAGGCATTATCTTTCTTTTGTTATCTATTTTCAATGTCCGTACCCAAATCGTTAAGGCTATTCCGAAGCAATTACGCTACGCCATTTCGGCAGGAATCGGACTTTTTATTACGCTCATTGGTTTTGCCAATGCCAAATTTATTGTACCGAATCCAGCCACGATGATTGGCATTGCGAGCCTGCACGACCCCATCGTCATTACTTTTCTGATTGGCTTGGCCATCACGATGATAATGCTTACGAGGCATATTCAAGGTGGAATCATCATCGGAATTCTACTGACAACGCTCATTGCTATTCCAATCGGGAGATGGTGGGGCGATGCCTCGGCCATTAATTTCGGACAAAAAACGTTGGTTACTTGGCAAGGTATTTTTTCTGCACCTGATTTTAGTTTATTGTTTCAGCTTGACATTATTAACTCACTCAAAATAAGCCTTTTACCTGTCATTTTTGCTTTTGTTTTCACCGATTTATTCGATAGTCTTTCTACATTTGTGGGCGTTGCCGAAGCAGCCGATTTGTATGATGAAGATGGCGAGCCTCGCAACATCAAGCAATCACTTTTGACCGATGCCGTAGCTACTACAATGGGCGGTTTATTGGGAACAAGTCCAGGAACGGCATTTATCGAGTCGGCGGTAGGCATTAGTCAAGGTGGGCGAACGGGCGTAACGGCCATCACAGCGGGCATTTTGTTTCTACCATTTATGTTTTTATCGCCACTTCTGAGCATTATTCCTGCTATTGCCACCGCTCCTGCTTTGATTGTAGTTGGAGTTTTGATGATGAAACCCGTCACGAAAATCAATTGGGATAAACTCGACGATGCCATTCCGGCATTTTTGGCAATGGTCTTGATTCCGTTTACTTATTCCATCACGCAGGGTATCATTTGGGGATTTTTATCGTGGACGATTATCAAAATCATCAACGGAAAAGCCAAAGAAGTTTCGTGGATGCTGATAATCATTGATATTTTTGCAATTTGGGCTTTGTATTTGGGGCATTAAAAGAATGTAGAATGTAGAATTGAGAATTAAAAATTAAGAATGTAGCAAATTCAATTACCCACTTTTTGAGCTTTTATTTTACGTATCTTTACTATGAAAACCAGACTTATATTTTTTGTATTATTCTCATTTTCAATCACTTCATTTGCTCAAAGAATTGCGATTTT
>NZ_JBMLRC010000098.1:20980-22679 GCF_049241225.1 Emticicia sp. | reverse complement strand
TTTACATTTCAAACCCCTCTAACCTACAAATTTGTTGAACCATCAGACGGTGAAATTTATCGCTATTTCGAGGTTCGTCCAGAAGTAACAGCAACCATTGCCGAGAAGGTATATTCATTTGGGGACAATAGCCCAAAAGATGTGGTTGTGACTTTGAAAGCGGGTAAAAAAGGAGTAACAGGTACAATTAAATTAGATGTACCAAGCACTTGGAAAGTAGAACCAGCCATCATCAATTTTGAATTAAAAGATAAATATGAAGAGAAAAAAGTAACATTCAAGGTGTTCCCGTCGGCTACGGCCTCTGAAATTACCATCAAAGCAATTGCTCAAACAACATCTGGTTCGTATGATAGAGGAATAGCCAGCATTGAATACAAGCACGTACCAACGCTTACACTTTTCCCATTTGCTGAAGCCAAAGCACTTCGCATTGACTTAAAGAAAAAAGGGAATAAGATTGGTTACATTGCAGGTGCGGGTGATGAAGTTCCTGCGGCTCTACAACAAATTGGCTATCAAGTAACGATGCTAACACCAGTTGAACTTGCCAAAGATTTAAGCCAATTCGATGCAATTATTGTTGGTGTAAGAGCCTACAACACTGAAGAACATTTGAAATATTTCCAAGAAAAACTCATGGAATATGTCAATAATGGTGGAAATGTAGTGACACAGTACCAAACCAATGCCTTTTATGGTGTTTCGAAAGTAAAAGAAATCGGGCCATTCCCAATGGGAATCGGGCGTGGTCGTGTAACAGATGAAAATGCTACAATGAAAATATTGAAACCACAACACCCATTATTGAATTCACCAAACAAAATCACAGCAAAAGACTTTGAAGGTTGGATTCAAGAACGTGGTTTGTACTTCGCCGACAAATGGAGTGATAAATACGAAACCATTTTTGCAATGAATGACGCCAACGAAACCGAACTCGAAGGCAGTGTTTTGTATGCAAAATACGGAAAAGGCAATTTTGTATTTACTGGTTTGGCTTTCTTCCGTCAGCTTCCTGCGGGCGTTCCAGGTGCTTATCGCTTGTTTGCAAATATGATTTCTGTAGGAAAATAATATTCATTTCGCAAAAAATTCACTTATCAAAGCCTAACGAAAAGCCGAGTTTAAACTCGGCTTTTTTGTTTAGTACCATTCAATAAAAATGTCTTGAATAAAAGTTAACAAAACTTTAGTTTTATGTTAATTACTTAACATTCAGCCGTTTATAACCATTTTACCTCATGAATCCTAATAACATCTCCGTCTTCTTAGATGTAGCATTATCGCTCACATTCTTTTATTTTGTATGTAGTATGTTTGTTTCTGGAATTGTAGAATTTATTCATACAATTTTTGAAAAAAGAGCAGCTTTCTTGCAAAAAGCCCTTAAAAAACTCAACGCAACCATCAACGACAAAAGTGAGTCTCTTTGGACAAAACTCAAAGACAATCCATTTATTACAAATCTTGAAGATGAAGTAGATAAAAAATGGAAGCTCTGGGGCAGAAAAATGTCTTATCTCGATTCAAGCACATTTGTGAGTGCTATCATCAATATGCTGGGAAATGTAAAAATTGATGAGAATACAACGGTCCAAAATGAATTTGCTAAAATAAAACATCAAATTGAAGCCTTTGATGCTGGTAGCTTTCAACAAATCTTAAAAACACTTGCTCAAGAATCAGACAGTTTAAA
>NZ_JBMLRC010000098.1:0-20880 GCF_049241225.1 Emticicia sp. | reverse complement strand
TTCAACGATTTTTTGGAAGAAAAATATTCGAATTTATATAGTAAAATGAAAGATACAAGCAAAAGTCTTACAAGCTTGGATTCATTAACTTACAGGGAGGCTGTCGTAAAATATTATGAAAAGAATATACAAAGTTTAGGACTAAACATAGGGTACAATTTTCATCAAAAAAACTGCTGGGATAACATCGGAGAAATGTTTAACCAAAACAATACAACTCCACTCCTAACCGTAATCGGCTGGCTTCTGACTGTTGCGGCCCTATCGTTCGGAGCTCCATTTTGGTTCGACCTACTCGTAAAATTAGTGAATGTCAGGAATGTAATGAAAAAACCAAACAGCGATTAACGTAACAACAAAAAGGCTGAATTGACATTTCAATTCAGCCTCAATATATTTCTACGAAAATTATTTCTTAGGTTTCGGAGCAAGAAATACAATCATTCTCTTACCTTCAAGTTTCAATTCGCCTTCTGGTTTACCGTATTCTTCTAAACCTGCAATAAATCGTTTCAACAATTCTACACCTTGGTCTTTGAATACAATCTGACGGCCAACAAAGTGAACGTAAGCTTTTACTTTTGCATTTTCTTTCAAGAATCCAATCGCATGCTTTAACTTGAAATCGAAGTCATGGTCATCGGTTTGTGGGCCGAATCTGATTTCCTTAATTACTGTTTTGGCAGCTTTGGCTTTTATTTCCTTTTGCTTCTTCTTTTGGTCATACTTAAATTTCGAGTAGTCGATAATTCTACAAACCGGCGGGTTGGCCGTTGGTACAATTTCAACTAAATCTAAACTTTGGGCTTGTGCCATAGCAAGAGCCTGTGCGGTATCGAAAATACCCTGCTCCACATTGTCACCTACTAAACGAACCTGCGGTACACGAATACGTTGGTTAATTCGGTGCTCGTCTTCCTTCTGTACTGGTTTTCTGAAATTACGATTGAATGGTTGTTGTGCCATTTAACGATTTTAAGGTTGCTAATAATTGATTTTTACGAAAGTACAAATTAATTTATATAAAACAAATATTAATACTTCAAATATTGCGAAACCGAGAGGATTATGCCTTAAACTGAGGAATATTTTTATATATTTCAGTTTTAGCGTATGCAATAAACTCTTCGATTGTCATTGAACCCAAATCACCTTCGCCTTTTCTTCTGACCGAAACCTTGCCTTCTTCAGCTTCTTTTTCGCCTACGATTAGCATCAATGGCAATTTATTCACCTCAGCATCACGGATTTTACGGCCAATTTTTTCATCACGATGGTCAACGTAGCCTCTAATGTCTTGCTCCTGTAAAGTCAAGAAGACATCGTTGGCGTAGTCTTCGTATTTTTCAGAAATTGGCAAAATAGCTATTTGGTCAGGCGATAACCACAATGGGAAATTACCTGCTGTTGTTTCAATCAAAATCGCAATGAAACGTTCCATCGAGCCAAATGGAGCTCGGTGAATCATTACTGGGCGATGTTTTTGGTTATCCGAACCTACATATTCGAGTTCAAATCTTTGTGGTAACTGATAATCTACTTGTATAGTTCCAAGTTGCCATTTACGACCAAGAGCATCTTTCACCATGAAGTCGAGCTTAGGGCCATAGAAAGCTGCCTCTCCAAGTTCTTCAACGGTTTTAAGACCTTTTTCGGCAGCAGCACGACGAATGGCATTTTCAGCTTTATCCCATGCCTCATCTGAGCCGAAATATTTTGTTTTATTTTCTGGGTCACGCAATGAAACTTGAGCCGAAAATTCTTCAAAACCGAGTGATTTGAATACATAAAGCACCAAATCAATTACTTTTTTGAATTCATCTTCAACTTGGTCGTCGGTACAGAAAATGTGAGCATCATCTTGAGTAAATCCACGTACACGAGTTAGACCGTGCAATTCACCACTTTGTTCGTAGCGGTAAACTGTACCAAACTCAGCTAAACGTAAAGGTAATTCACGATAACTACGTGGTCTGGCACGGAAAATTTCGCAGTGATGAGGGCAGTTCATTGGTTTCAACAAAAACTCCTCTCCTTCTTCTGGCGTTGTGATTGGTTGGAACGAATCTTTTCCGTATTTTTCCCAGTGACCTGAAGTTTGGTATAATTGCTTGCTTCCGATATGCGGCGTTACAACTTGCTGATAACCAGCTTTTACTTGGGCTTTACGCAAGAAATTTTCGAGCCTTTCACGCAACATCGCACCTTTTGGCAACCACAAAGGTAAACCTTTGCCTACTTTTTCAGAGAAGGTAAATAAATCAAGTTCTTGACCTAATTTACGGTGGTCACGGCGTTTGGCTTCCTCTAAAAGCGTTAGGTAATCTTCTAACTCTTTTTGTTTTGGAAATGTCACCCCATAAATACGAGTCAACATTTTATTGTTTTGGTCGCCTTTGAAGTACGCACCCGCCACATTCATGATTTTTGCGGCTTTGATAAAACCAGTATTTGGAATGTGCGGCCCACGGCACAAGTCAGTGAAATTTCCTTGCTTGTAGAACGTAATCGAACCATCTTCTAAGCCCGAAAGTAAATCTAACTTATATTCGTCGCCTTTTTCTTCAAAATATTTGATTGCATCAGCTTTGGCCATCGGAATTCTCACGTAGTCATTTTTCTGACGAGCCAATTCCAACATTTTATCTTCGATTTTCTTAAAATCGTCATTTGAGATGCTTTCACCGTTTGTATCTACATCATAATAGAAACCGTTTTCGAGCGGTGGGCCAACCCAAAATTTCACTTTAGGGTAAAGAGCTTCTAAGGCCTCGGCCATTAGGTGAGCAGATGAATGCCAAAATGTTGATTTCCCGTCGGTATCATTCCACGTCAAAAGTTGTACGGTTGAGTCGGTTTCGATTGGCAAATTGGCATCTTGAACCGTACCATTCACTTTGGCAGCCAATACATTTCTTGCGAGGCCTTCACTAATTGAAAGGGCCACGTCATAACTCGAACTCCCTTTTGGATATTCTCTTACACTTCCGTCGGGCAAAGTAATTTTAATCATAAAAAAATCTGTCAACTAATACCTAATATAATGAATACTTTTTTTTATCTCTTAAAGTTTCAAAAGAAACCACAATAATATTTTACAATTTCAAGCGTCTCGAAGAATCGGTTTTGATATTTACTTTTTTCTTCGGAGCAATGATGTTTACTCTTACTTTCGATGTATCTAAAAGTTTTTTAGGTTCTTCTACTACAACTGGTTTGGCAACTGGAGCTGGTGCTTTCTTTACCGGAATCGGAATCGGTTCATTATATACTCCCATTGCCGAATTTATTTGTCCAGAAACTCTATTCAAAGCAATAATTGCCTGAGTATCATTCGGGTCTTTTTCAACCTCAGCTTTCAAAAACTCTTCGGCTTTGGTCAGCGATCCGAGTTGTTCGAGCGTTAGTGCAATAGAGTAATTGATTTTTGGTGTTTCTGGATTTGCATCCAAAACCTTCTCATAAAACTCTAATGCCTTCGTATAGTTTTTCCAACGGAAATATATTGATGCAGAATAAAGCATCGCATCAATTCTCTTACTATCCATTTTGGCTGCTCTATCATAATATACAAGAGCAGAATCTAAACGACCAAATTTGTTATAAACTAAACCCCTATCTACCAAAAACTCTGAATTTTTTGGAAACTGCAAAATTGCTGAGTTATTTACTGCCAAAGCAGAATCGTATAAGCGACGATTTTTTAAAACCTCCGTGAGTGACGAATATGCCAATTTGAATGAAGGCTTCATTTCTATTGCTTTATTCATCTTCAAAATAGCACTGGCAGTATCGCCTTTACGGGCCGCCAAAGTACCTTGATAGAAGTAGGTTTCACCGTCGTAAGGAGCTATTTGCAAAGATTTTGCCAAATATTGCTCGGCATTTTTTAGGTCATTTCGCTGTTGAGATAAATCACCGAGTAAGGTATAAAGTTCGGGCGTATCAACATTTAAGATTTCGGCACTCTGAGCAAAAGCATAGGCTTCTCGATACTGTTTCATATCACGCAAAATCAATGCTTTGACATATAAATACTTTCCTGTGTTCTGTTTAAGACGGTCAGCACGATTAATATCCTCAAGGGCTTTTTGTGTATCCCCCATTTTATTCAGAACAATGGCACGTTTATAGTAATTTTCTGCCAAACTTGGGTTACTTCTGATAGCATCAGTAAGGGCTTCGAGCGAAGCTGTATTTTGAATACTTTCAGTTTGGAAAGGTGTCGGTGGAATCTTTGAGCGTTCACGGTTATCTTGTCCGCACGCATACAAGAGTACTGAAAGAGAAATAAATAGGTAAATTTTCTGATTATTAGACATTCGTTATCTTCACACAAAAAGCTTAAACTATTAATTGTGCTATTATTTTTTACAAAAATCCGAATTTTTTCTCAGAATTAAAATGAAAAGTTTAGAGTTCTGAAATCTGAGTTTTGAGTTCTGAGTTCTTAGCATCAAACCTTCACCATAAAACACTTATAATCAATATCTTACATAGCAACCAGCAATTATTAACAAATCAACTCGCCAAGATACAACTTGACGAGTTGATAGAGAAAGAAGTATCAATAGTTATTTTTCAATAGCTTTTTTCATTAAATATAAACCTTGTTGGTTGGTAGTTTCCATTTCTTTTACTGCACCAAATGCCCACATAAAAAAGGCATCAACTAAACCTGATTGAAGCTGAAAATCTTGGGTTACTTCTATTCCGTTTGGTGTTTCCTTAAAACTATAATTAAAAGTTGGTTGAGCGGCGAAAGGCTTTTGTATATCACACTTCATGCCGATAAAATTTAGTGTATCAATCTGCATAATAGTCTGATGGCCAACATCTTCTCCCCCATTTCCAATCCAATGGTAAGACGCTCCGACGGTGCCATCTATTCCTTTAACTTCGTATTTTTGTGTAGGGTCGGCAGCTAAAAACGGCGACCATTTTGGAAAATTATTGAGGTAACGCACCATATCGAAAACTTCTTTTTGGGAGCCTTTGATGGTTACTGATTTGATGATTTGTAGGTTTTGAATCTTGCTGGCTTGAAACAAACCAAAGACTAAAAATGCAACTAAAATGATAGCGATTATTAAAAATACCTTTTTCATTTTTGAAATTTTTTATGTGTGATAAAATAAATTAAACGCCAAATTGTGTCAGGTGATGGTCGAGGTGTTTTCCCAAGAAAACATTCCACTCTATACTGCTCATTACGCCGAAACCTGGGTGGTCTTTGCCATTAAAATGGGTTTCGCCAAGCTCAACGGTTTTGTGGAGGTAGCTGAGCAATTGCTGTTTTTCTTGAGCAAATTCTTTCTCGGTTTTGATAAGCATTTCGGGAGCAGTCGAGCTATTTTTTTCAGAGGTTTATCATTCACTAAACCACCTTTTACTAAGTTTTTAAGAATGAATCGTAGAAATGGGCTTGATTTCTTGAAATCATCGTTGTGTGCCATTTCAAAACTCACATTGCAGTGTGCCAACATCTGTGCGACACTCATTTTGCCCCATTGTGCAGCCGTATTTGGTGTTAATTGATTGATTCTGTTGATAAGTGTTAGAGAATCTGTTTGCGAATAAATATTTGGTAATTGCATTTGAGTAGTTGTTAAATTGTTGAAAATTAGAAAAAACGAAGCCTAATCACTTATCGAAAAGACTTCGTAAGTGTTGATGTTACATCGGAAGGATGTCTCTGACCTCTACATTTCCTCCCATCATCAAAATTGGGCAACTTTTGGCAATTTCTACGGCTTCGTTGATACTTGAAGCACGCACAACCATATTACCACCCAAAGTTTGGTTTTCGGCAATCACGATACCTTGGTTAACTGATTGGTCGGCTGAGACTTTTACTCCTTCAAAACCTAACTGATGGGTGCCTACCAGTTTTTCTTGGATGGCCAAACCGCCAATGTAAGCTCCCCATTGTTGGTGCATTAGTGCTTCCTCTTCTGGAGTTGGTTGGAAATTGAAATTTGGTTCGAATCTGAACAACAACATGAATTCTTTTGAGCTTTTCATTTTTGTAACATTAAATTGTGAATGATTAATTTGATGATACAAAGTTGCAGCCCAATGAGTTGGGAAATCTTGCCATAGGACAAGAAAACGATTTACTTAGAAAAATTTTTCAATTTTCTGTAAATCATCACATGAAGAAAAATAATAGTGGGTGGTGCAAAAGCAGGAATAAGACTAAAAGGGAATTTGGCGAGTGTATCGACACCCATTGTACCCGTATCAATTGAAATTTTGGTGAAAACATTTGCCATTATTGCAGTAATGATAATATCGAGCAGCCCGAAAGTGTTCCAAACAAAAGTTAAGTTTTTTGCATAGGATTTTTGTTTATTGATGGCATTTACAACAAAAATGCTTGTAATGGCCGTAACAACATCGCCAAAACCTGCAATGAACGCAAAACTTTTAGGTAAAGCATCATGAAGAGCCAAAATAATAAATGTACAACCGATGAGTCGGAAAATGTGAAGGCCGACTAAACTACTTATACTGATTTTTTCAAAAATTTGTTTAGTTATTGAAATTTTATCTATAAATCCAAAAAGAAAAATTGCGTAAGGAAGCGTTGTGAACAATAAAATTTTAGGTGGAAGACTTACAGCTTGAAATAAACCTAATTTTCCTGCGATGAATACGTAAGTAAAATAAATCAAAAGGAATAGCAATACACTCGCAAAAGTAAGATTCTGCTTTTGCGACGGACTATTTCTTCTTACGGCTGAGGCGATTAGAATGACGGCTATTGTAATTGCAAAAATGAAAACAATTGAAAGCCATTCGGGAGTATAGTAGGTTTTCATCTATTTTTCATTGGCTATTTCTTTTCTGATTCTACTCAATGAGGTGTCGGTTATGCCCAAATAAGTGGCAATTTGCTTAAGTGGAACATTTTGAACTATAGCAGGTTTTTCTTTCAGCAAATTGAGGTATCGGTCTTTGGCGGGGTCAATAATCATTGATGTGGTATGGTTTTTAAGTTCAAAAAAACTACTCACGAGCCGAGTGCGACCGACTTCTCGGAATGCCTCAATGCTAAAAAGTTTCATAAAATCCTCGAAAGTAATTCTCCATGCAACACAGGGCGTAATGGCTTGAATGTTTTCTCGAACTGGCTTTTTAAGAAAGTACGAATACCAATCTATGACAATATCTTTTGTGCCGAAAAACTTGGTAGTGATATCGTTTCCTTCTAAATCAATGGCAAACGACCGTGCAAAACCTGTTTCGAGAAAATAATAATAATTACCGATGCTTCCTTCTCGAATTAAGAAATCATGCTTTGCAAACTCAACCCGCTTATATTGTTGAAGAACTTTCTCGATTTCTTCTGGCTTAAAGTTAGGTTCACAGAAAATGCTCCTCAGAAAAGTGTAATCGGTCATATTTAGTGGATTATAATATTAGTTTCCAAAAGTTTGCTTTCAAATCACCTGTTTTAATTACTTATTTATCATTGAAACTCCAAAAAGCAGCTAAAGAATTTGTAATTCTTCTTCATGAAATGCATTGCCCTGATTCTACATTCCATGAAATACAAAATCAGACGTAATACAGTTATTCTATAGAAAACTACTCCAATCCTCTTGACTTTAACTCAATCTTTATTTGCTTGATAGAGTTAAAGTTCAAAATCAAAATAGGCAACAGCCCCAAAGGAACAGCCAAAACACCCCAATGCTGGTCGCCATTGATAATATTTATGATGTTAAAAACAATCAAAACAGCCAATACGCCCAAAAACATTCCAACAACAAATTTGGTTGTCTTTTTTCTTTTTAACAATTCTTCATCTGTGAGTTCGCTTAGTTTTTTGCTTTCCATTTTAGCTTAGTGTTTGAATTTTAATTGTATAAAAAAATATTAGAACAATGCACAATACGGATTTATCGAAACATCGAATGGTAATTGTTTATATTACTGGAGGATAGAAAAATATTTATTTTTTCTATCCAGCCTAAGATTTTTTTATTCTGAATTATCGCCCCAAAGAAAAACGTTTTTGTAAAAGTGCAATACAAACAGATTCCTACGAAATGGGAGCGACACAAAACTTTTGCAATTTTTATGACAATGTATTACACTATTTTCTCGAAGTATAGATAAATATATAAATTTCCGCTATATTCGGTGGTGTTGGTGTGTGCTAATTGATACCCTTTGCTATAATATTCAGATAGTTTTGATTGAATTTCTTCTTGCGAATCCTTTTGAATATACTTTTCATCTAATGTAAGTTTTGGTCCATACATCAATACTTCAACTTTTGCATCTTTCATTTTTATCTTACGCTAAATTATTCTTGTCATACTTGGTTTGAAAGTAAAAACACATCTATTTTTTAGTCTGCTAATTTAATTTCGACTTTGCATCTCTTTGGTAATTTTACTGAGATTTTCTAAATAGCTTGCTGTAAAAAAACAAGTTAGCATGGTAATAAAATAAGGTTTACTACCTTTTTCATATATAAAGCTATAAATAGATAAACCGATTGTTAGACAGCAAAAGGTTGACAACACGATTACTAACTTTATCACTTTTGATTTTTCCAGCTTTAGCTCTTCGAGT
Source organism: Emticicia sp. (assembly GCF_049241225.1). Lineage (NCBI taxonomy): Bacteria > Pseudomonadati > Bacteroidota > Cytophagia > Cytophagales > Leadbetterellaceae > Emticicia > Emticicia sp. The sequence continues at coordinate 12,291 of NZ_JBMLRC010000098.1, read as the reverse complement.
GTAAGTTTTGAGTAATCTTTTTTTCCAAACATAGGTATATATTTTAATGGTCAAATTTTACCAATCAGTGTCTTTTGATTTCTTCAATTATTATTCCGACCAAACCTAAAAGTACATTGGCAGTAATAAATCCCGCTAAATGAGAAATTAAGGCTTTTAGATAATTCATTACTTTGGTTTTATCAAAAAACTGACTGATTGACCAAACATTATATATCATCATAAGAATTAATGCAAATGGCATCAATTCTATTTTTGTTGCGAATGCTATTGCAAGAAATAAAGTAATAATTAGCATCTGCATACCCAAAACATAGCACATTAAAACCAAGATTTCAAAGAAGTTGTATTTATATTTCTTGAATAAAAATTTGGCATATCCTGCCATAAAAATTCCATAGAAGAGATTTGCATAGCCATAATGATTTTCAAGCCAATTAAAAATCGCTCCCATGGCAGTGAGCTTTGTGTCTATATGAATAAACCCAACTTCAATATCAAAAATTTTAGTAACAAAAGTATTTATCAAAGCACAAACGATAACAAAAACTATTGGCTTAACGAGTCGGTTTCTATCATCATCAATAAAGTGCTTGATACTTTGGCCTGGTCTTAAAAAAAGTTCTTTGATAGTGTATAAAAAGCCTCGTTCAAAATGGAGTAAATGCTCAATTTCGTGTAGAATATAATGCCCATCAATTCGATGTAGTTTGGCAGGGCTTCCGCACTGCGGGCAATAGTTTAGATTAACTTCTGAATTACAGTTTTTACAAGTCATGCTTTTTAAACAAATCAATATTTTAATTTGCTTCAATATATAAACATCACTCTTATTATCAATACATTTTGATGTGTTTTTTCAAAATGTAATAAAAAACTAATAGTTTCTAAGTTCTATGGACTTAAACTGTTGAAAAACGATAAAAAACGCCCAATGGCAATTTTTTTTGGAAAGAATCTTGTAACACCAATTCACCCATTTCGGGATTTTGAACGTTATCGTAATTTTGCTTGACTATGGTTTCGGCAATGACCGCCGAAAAGCCCATGGAGTAAAGATTTAATATAAAGAAATGCTGCTTTTCGTCGAGTAATTCGAGGCAATTTTTTAATAATTCGTTTAGTCCTTCTTCCAAAACCCATTTTTCTCCATCGGGGCCACGTCCGTAGGCAGGTGGGTCAAGTATAATTCCATTGTATTTTTTTCCACGTTTTACTTCACGCTTGACAAACTTCAAAGCATCTTCAATTACCCAACGAATGTCAGCTAATCCGCTGGCTTCCATGTTTTCTCTCGACCACGATATTACTTGTTTTACCGAATCGACGTGAGTAATATCAGCTCCATTGGCTTTTGAAATCAACGAAGCTCCGCCTGTGTAAGCAAATAAATTCAATACTTTTGGCTGCTGTATCGGCGATTCTCCCGTTTTCATCAATGTCAATTTATCTTCAATAAATTTCCAGTTTGCTGCTTGCTCAGGAAAGATTCCGACGTGCTTAAACGATGAAAGTGAAAGTTTGAATTTGAGCTTAGTTTTGCCTTGTGCATAATCCATGTACCATTTTTCTGGCATTTTCTTGATGTTATGCCATTCGCCTCGCTCTTCGGGACTTAGTTGGTCACGGCCTTTGGTTTTCTTGAAAATAGCAGATGCTTTTCGTTGCCAAACTTCGTCAGACAATGATTTATCCCAAACGGCTTGCGGTTCGGGGCGTGCTAAGATGAAGTCGCCGAAGCGTTCGAGTTTTTCGTAATTTCCTGAATCAATTAATTCATAAGAACTAATCGTTGGTGTAAGTAAGTTATACAAAACAATGCTGGTTTTGAACGTGCTGAAAAGTATTTAAAACGAAGAGTTGAGTACTTTCGATAAATAAATGATTTTCTTAACGTTGGTTTCTGGAATTTGTCGCTGCTGTTTTTTCCTGCGTGAAGGCTTTTCTTTTGAGCTCGACATTTCTTTTATGACCTCAAATTTAATACGACTTCCATCAGCAATGAAATAATTTTCGTACCAATTTCTTACACTCCTATATTTGGCAATATATTGATTGTTTTTTGGGTCATCGTTTTCGGTTGATAATTTGTAGATTTTAGACTCCGAAAAACTTTTAGGTTTGGTCACAATTAGGTTTCCTTTTACACAAATGGCTGCGGCATTTTGTTTGTTGATTGCTAAAACTTCGTCAAGGTTAGAAGACGTCTGTACTATATCAATACTTTGCTGTTTAAGTAAGTTTCCACTCAAATCAAAACTTGCAGTAAAGCCATTGGAGTAGATATACCCCGACAAAACTTGTTTAGTTCTGGTTCGTTGGGTTGAGTTATATGAGTTAATATCATAACCAACAAAATCAGGATTATCGACACTAACAATCTGATAGGAAGGCTGATAGAAACTTCCTCCAACCAAAATCTGATTTTCTGTAAAAACTGTTTGGGTAGGTAAAAAACTATAAGTATTTAAAAGTTTCTTTAATTGCTCATCTTTTAAGTTTTCTGAACCAACCAAAAACTTTCTGTAATCATAGAACTTTGTCAGAATGGTCTTATCCCGCTCAATTTTTGAGTAATAAACACCTTTGATACCAGTATTTGATTGATATATACCTGTTACTGCATAAGTGAGCGAATCAATGAATGTCAACTGACCTGTCAGTGGAAAATTACCAGCGTTAGACTGAATAGCAGTTTTAGAGATGAGCTTTCCGAGTGTGTCGTATTTAGCAAAAACCACGTAAGCATTTTTTATAAATTCACCCTTTTTCTTCTTTTCATTGGTGTAGCCAGGTTCTTTAATTGCCCAAAGAGTTTCTACTAAATTTGTTTTTTGATTGAGTTTAATCTGCTGGAGTTGTGCCTTACCGTTGAGTTCAGCCGAAATAAACTGTCCTTCATTGGTTTTAAAATCAAAGTCATAAAAAGCTCCTCCTTTTTCGTTGATACCCGCAATTAAAATTCTATTTTGGAAATTCAAATAGTTTTGGTCTTGGAAATATTCTCTTAGTTCAAAGCCATTATTTTCAACTTTACCACTCTGTAAATCAAAGCTATATAATTGATAATACATTCCTTGGTTTTCAGAAAATAGAAATGTAACTTTCTGACTATCAAACGAATAAGCCGTTGGTTTTCGCTCAACATCCAACAGCACTTCGGTTTCCCAAAGTTTTTTTAAGTCTGTATCAAATTTAATGAGTAAAGCCTTTGTAACATCTTTTTTTACAAACAATAAGAGTCCATCACTACCCAAAGGTATAATTTTCTGCCAAGTTGGATTACCAGTTACTTCTATTTCAATTGTTTTCAACACACCACTTGCAGGATAATTCTGTGCATGTGAAAAGCCTGAAACAAAAATTAAGAATAGAAAAACATATTTATTCATCAGTCGATGGTTATTGGAGAACAGGGCACTGAGCACTAATTATTTTTGAAAATAGCTATTGGAGAATTGATTACTGAGGAACTGCAAACAAATAAACAATTCCTCAGTAACAGAAAACCTAAATTAAAAAGCAATTTTATTGAGGTAAAATACTCTTCGACTACCTTCAGATCGATTGGCAATACGTTGGTAGCCCCAGGCCAAATAATAATTTTGATGCCAATATTCAATATCATCAGTGGCGGTATCTCTTACTTTATCCCCTTCTTTTTGGGTATCAATATCAATGGTTTTTGTTCCTTCAACGACCTCATTTCCTCTTATAATTTTGCTCGCAAGTTTTCCTCTGTTGCTATATACCAACGCAATATCATCACCTTCATAACGAATCTTTACTTTTTCTTTTAGTTCCATACTTTTTACGTTATCAAAACTAAAACTATTATCCCACATTAGTTTTCCGTTCAAGTCAAAACCAGCTACTACGGCGTGCGTGTATTTAAAACCATCAAATTGCTGATTATTATTTCCAAAATTTGAATACATCCACGGATTCCACGCCCAAGAGTTTAAACCATAATAACGAGCAAATCGCATGGCGTTTAGAGAGCTGTAGCCAAATCCAAATGGTGAACCAAAGCCAAACGGAGAGCCATAAAAAGAATTATTATTGTTTCTAAACTCAGGATAAAAAACTTCGGCAACTAATATGTATTGATTATCTTTTTTAATAATATCATGCACTAAAACTCTGTAATTGAGCTTGAGGTCATCTCCTTTTCCTTTTTTCTTCTTTATTTTCTTCTCAATTTTTTCTTGTTGTTTGGGCGGTAGAAACTTAAAGAAGTTCTTAAAATCGGTAAAACTGTGCATTTTCAGGTACTCAGGAGTTTCGCCGTCTACTTTGCTTATATACACACCTTGCGACATTGGACCACCATTTGATTGGTAGCCTCGAAAACCATAGTTTCCAATCATCAACTGAGTACCATCATTGAGAGAAAAAAGCTTTCCAGTCAATAAACCATAATCTTCTTCTGGTTCGATGGTCAATTGTTCAACAATTTTACCATTCGGATTGATTCTTTTAACTGCCATATAACTTGAACGGCCTTTTTTCACAGAATAGGAGACCACAAGTAAATCGTTTGTCGCATCATAATCAAGTGATGAAATACTTGCTGTTCCTTTTAATCCACCGGCTAAAATTCGAGGCTGAGGCTTATTTAAGCCAACACTCATCAATACTGGCTCTTCTTTTACCATTCCTGCTAAATAAGCTATGTCGTTGAAGACCTTGAACTCCGAAACCTCAAATCGACGAATATTTTCAAAGAAAAACTTTTGCATGATACCTATACCAGTCGAAACCTTAATAATTTGGTAAAGGTCAGAATTGTATTTGCTGAAAAGAAAATAAACATCTCTTCCATCTCGATGAAAATCAACCATTGATTGATTTTCATCGAGTTCACCATTTGCTGACCAGGTCTGCTGCAACTGAGCATCATATTTAGTTATATTGAAGGTAAGCTTACCTGTTTTTGTCAAGAGAAGGACACCTTCTTCACCCAAGGATATCACCTGAAAGCCTTGGTCTTCTCCACGAGTTGGAATTTCTATACGCCTAACACTCTGAGCCTTAATTTCAAAGACACAAAAAATTAAAACTGTTAAACAACTCAATAAATACTTTCTTATTTTGTTAATTTCCATAACCTTTTGAAACAATGATGTCAAATTCTTCTTTTTTTAATTGTTGTACCGAAAGACGAGACTGACGAATCAACGAAACATCTTGTAAGCGTTCGTCGGCTTTGATAGCTTTTAAAGTTACACTATTAGGAAGTTTTTCGACAGGAGCTAGGTCAACCACTACCCAACGGGTATCATCGGTAGTAGGGTCCTGGTAGGCTTCTTTTACTATTTTTGCAATTCCGACCACCTCAACTCCCTCATTAGAATGATAGAACAAAACCAAATCATTTAGCTTCATAGCAGCCAAATTGTTTCGTGCTTGATAGTTTCTTACACCGTCCCAAGTGCCTACGCCTTGATTAACGAAATCGTCCCAAGAATATTTGAAAGGTTCTGATTTTACGAGCCAATAATTCATCGATAATTTTTACAAATAAATTGTGAAATAATATTTTAAACACAAAAATACAGTAAATTGGATTTAAACTAAAGTAAATTCAACTTTGAGAATTGGATGCAAGTTTAAAATTAAGATTCTCCAATTGTTTGCATGATTTAACGATTTACCACTAAATAAGTTATTTAGAATTATTCTAAATTATTGCAAAAAAAAACATTCCTTTGTGAAATAGAAATAATAAGGCCAAATGAAGATAATTTACACATACTTTTTTCTACTATTTTTATCTGAAATAGTCATTGCTCAAGCTCCGATGATTTCTTGGCAAAAATCTTTCGGAGGAAGCTTATACGATAAAGCACAATCGGTTATTGAACTTGAAAATGGTGACTTGGTTATTGCGGGAAATTCACAATCTAACAATAATGATTTGAATTTTAATTACGGTATGTTTGACTGGTGGATAATAAAGTTAAACAAAAATGGAAATTTAATCTGGAAAAAAACTTTGGGAGGTACACTCGAAGATTATGTTCGACAGATCATAAAAACACCCGACGGAGGTTTTCTGTGTATTGGCGAAACTCAATCAAATAACGGTGATGTAACTGGATATATTGGTTCAATAGATTTTTGGGTCGTAAAAATTGACCCTAGTGGAAATATTATATGGCAAAAATGCTATGGCGGTACTGGTATCGACAGAGGTTACGCATCTTGCACGACAAATGATGGAAATTTTTTGATTGCAGGAATTACAGAATCTGGTTACCCACATATTGAAAACAATAAAGGTATTTCTGATTACTTGGTAATAAAAATTGACCCTAATGGAAATACAATTTGGCAAAAAACCTATGGTGGATCGAATGTTGACGATTGTACCGGTATAAAAAACACTGCCGATGGTAGTTTTGTACTCTGTGGAAATAGTCGTTCTTCCAATGAACAGGTTGGGCTAAACAAAGGAGAATTAGATGTCTGGGTTTTGAAAATTGATGAAAATGGCATAATTCAGTGGCAAATCACTCTAGGGGGAAGCAAGAGTGATTTTGCAAACACGATTATCGAAGATAAAAATGGAAATTTTTTGATTGCAGGTGAAACATATTCTTTCGATTATGATGCAGTTGAAAATCATAGTAATGAAATTTCACGAGATTATTTTATCATAAAACTAAATAACCAGGGTCAAAAAATTTGGGTAAGATGCTACGGTGGAAGTGATAACGAATATGCTCGTGGGATTATTGAAACCAACAGTGATGAATATGTAATCATTGGTGAATCGTATTCGAATGACGGTCAAGCTCCATATAAAAAGGGAAGTGCAGACTTCTGGTTAATTAAAATTAAACCAGAAAATGGGGATTTGATTTGGCAAAAAAAATATGGTAGCGACGGCCACGACGAACCCAATGACCTGATTTTATCAAGAGATAATGATTTCATAACGGTTGGGAATGCATTCCCTGATATAAATCTATATGATGTAGCAAGCAAATTTGGTGATGATGATATGTGGATTGTTAAACTTTCAAATAATGATTGTGTAAAAAAACTGACATTCAAATCGAGTTTAGTTGATGAAAATAAGATGTTTTCTGCATCAGAGAATATTATATCTAGTTCAAAAAATCAAAACTCGACTATTATATATTCAGCAGGAAAAAGCATTTTGCTCGAAAGCGGTTTTATGATTGAAAGGGGTTCAACTTTCCAGACCAAACTTGAGGGGTGTAATTAAAAAAAATAGCGAAGAAAATTTTCTTCGCTATTCAAACTTTATAATTAGTTTATCTCTTTTTTCTTACCAACATTGATGGCTGGTATCTGATTTTCGAGAACCATTTTATTAAATGCAGGAACGTCTTCTTCGATGACTTTTTTAAGTTTATCAGTTGTCTTTTCCATCTTTTTACTTAAATCATCTAATGCTTCGTACGAACCTTTTGTTGGCTTAGCATCTGCACTCGATACAACATTGGCAACACCAGCAATTTTATCGTTTAGGCGAATCGGATATGCCAATAAATCTTGTGTGGCACGAGCTTTATTCTGAACCAACGACTGCTCCAATTCATCTAAATTTTTGAGCATTGGTTTAGTTAGTTTCTGAAACTTAGCAATCAATACCGTATCTTTTACACTCTTCATGTATTCGCTAACTGCCTTTTTAATTTCACGCATTTGATTGATTGCCTTATGATTTTCATCCAATTTCTTATGAATCTTCATCAACAAATCAAATTGTTCTTTCAATTCGGCGTCAGTAGCTGGGTTTCTTGGGTCTTTCTTGATTTCAGCAACCTCTTCTTTAACGATATTCTTACCCAAAATCAATCTTACTTTATAATTACCTGGTATCACTTTTGGCCCTGTCAGATTACCCGCCCACATTGGCGAGCGTTCGCCTTGAATCTCAGTTGCATCAGCATATCGCATATTCCAAACAAATCGATTTAAGCCTTCTGCTGTTGTCATAATCCCCGGTCTTTGTTGTTTGGTATCTTCATAGAAATCCTTCGATGTCTTCAATTCTTCACCTTTTACATCTTTCTTACTCGAATATGTTACGATGGTATCGTTTGTCATCGTTAAGAACTGTAATTTGAGTTCTTCTTTTGGTGAAGTTTTCAAATAGTAATTAACCAAAACACCATTTGAAGCATTTTGACCTTCATCTTTCGGAGCAGCTCCACGACGACCACCATCTCCGCCTTGCATACGATATGAATGACGAGGCTTAAATAAATGTACATCTGCCGTGACGATATTGTCTTTTATCTCATGCAGTGGCGTTAAATCATCTAAAATCCAGAATGAGCGACCATGTGTGGCTACTACTAAATCTTTTTCACGTTTATGTACTTGCAAATCACGAATAGGCGTAATTGGCAAATTATTATTGATTAAGTTCCATGATGCACCATCATCAAACGATACATAAATTCCTCGTTCAGTACCTGCGTAGAGCAATCCTTCTTTGTTTGGGTCTTCACGCACTACACGCGTATACTCATCGGCAGGAATACCGCTGGCAATACTTGTCCAAGTTTTACCATAATCGCTAGTTTTAAACAAATAAGGCTTTCTATCACCAAACATGTAGCGAGTAGCAGCCACATAGGCCTTACCTTTTACGAAATCTGAGGTATGAATGGTTGAAATAAGGGCAAAGTCGCCTAATTGTGAAGTCGGAATCGTTACGTTAGTCCAATTTTTTCCATTATCTTTCGTGACATGGATGTAACCATCGTCCGAGCCAGCCCAAATATTTCCTTTTTCCAAGGTCGATTCTGCCAAAGCAAAAATTGTAGCATAAATCTCAGCTCCTGTTTGGTCGAGCGTAATCGGTCCGCCAGTTGCACCAGTTGTTTTTGGGTCATTACGCGTAAGGTCTGGGCTAATCGTTTCCCACGAGTGTCCTTCATCGTGCGTAACATGCACATACTGTGAAGTAGCATACAATCGAGTATTATCGTGAGGCGAAAATAAAATCGGATAAGTCCACTGGAAACGATATTTCTTTTCGGCTGAAGTATGTCCCATATTGTTTTCTGGGTACACCATAATATTTTGTTCTTGGTTATTTTCAACATTTAACCTTGTCATATAACCATCATACGAACCTCCATAAGTGATTTTTGAATTTTTAGGGTCAATGGCAATATAGCCAGACTCACCTCCCGCCACTGGGTACCAGTCTCGAATACCTATCGAAAAACCATCAGTACGGCTCGCAATTCTTACAGTCGAATTATCCTGTTGAGAGCCATATACGTTATAAGGAAAGTCGTTGTCGAGATGCACGTGATAAAACTGAGCCGTCGGAATATCAATATCCGAAAAAGTAGAACCGTCATTATAAGTTACTTCTGCACCTCCATCGTCACCGATAATGTAATTTGACGGATTTTTAGGGTTTATCCAAACATCATGTGTATCTCCATGATGCACATTTATATTTCTAATTGTTTTGCCACCATCGGTCGATTTGAAAGCATTAACATTTAAGATAATAACTCCGTTTTCATTTTGTGGGTCGGCTTGAAGATTCATATAATACCACGGACGTTGCCAAAGGTTTTTATTATCATTCACGAGTGTCCAGTGTTCGCCAGCATCAAACGAAGTATATAATCCACCTTTTGCATTTTCAATCATGGCATAAAGACGATTAGAGTTGGCTGGTGAAACCGCAATACCAATTTTTCCTAAAAGTCCTTTTGGCATTCCTGGCTTTTCATTTAGCGACTCCCAAGTATCGCCGCCATCAACCGATTTATAAAGCCCACAGCCAAGGCCACCGCTGCTCATGCTATGCCCGTTTCGATACGCCTGCCATAAAGTAGCATAAATCACTCGTGGATTATTCGGGTCGATTCTTACGTGGTATGCACCTGTGCTATCATTTTTTGCTAAGATATGCTCCCAAGTTTTTCCGCCATCTTTACTTCTAAAAACACCTCTTTCTTTGTTTGGTGCAAATGGATTGCCAACCGCAGCCACATAAACCAAATTTGGATCGGTCGGATGCACCTCAACCGTTGCAATAGCATCGGCTTTTGGCAGCCCGATATGTTTCCAAGTTTTACCAGCATCAGTAGATTTATACATTCCATCGCCGTAGCTGATGTTACTTCTCATATCGGCTTCTCCCATACCTACATACACCACGTTTGGGTCTGACGGTGCCACTGCAATGGCTCCAACTGAACTTGACTTAAAAGTGCTATCTCCTACATGGGCCCAGTTTGCACCGCCATCGGTAGTTTTCCAAACACCTCCACCTACTGCACCAAAATAATAGGTCAAAGGTTGGTCTGCATGACCTGCAACTGCCAACGAACGTCCTCCTCGAAAGGGACCGATATTTCGCCAAGTAAGATCATTGTAAAGTTTTTTGTCAATTTTTGAGACTGTCGGATTTGTGGGTATTGGAGATTGAGTGGTTGCTACATTTTTCTTTTTCTGAGAAAAAGCTGAAACAGCCAACATACATCCCAAAAATAGAAGGGAGATTTTCTTCATGTTGATGATTTGTTAAGGTTTATTGGTAAAATTAAGGGCTAAGTAACAACAAAACAAAAAAAAAAGCGAAATTTGTATTAAAAATCACCTTACCAAATTTATAAACTAAAAATCGATACGAGTTATGAATTTATTAATTTTTTCTCCCACTGATGACTTTGCGTCATTTGTTGATCAATGGTCGCAGCTTTATGACCCAAATACTAACTGGGAAGCTAATTATCATAAACACATTAAAATAGGTAAGCCTTTTACACACAATGATATTCTAGAATTATTTGAATGGCAAAGCCAAGCGGGGCTCGGCAAAATAAGAACAGCCGCTATTAAAGAAAAAATATATCCGCACCTCGACTACATCAATGATATGAAGTTTGAGGAAACCCTCGACCTAGCGATTTTCAATGAGAAATTCAATGATGTGGCGGCCGTTTCAAGAACACTACTTTTGCATATGATAAAACCCAGTGTTTATCCGATGTTTGATCAAAATGTGCATGTGGCTTATAATTTTATTCATGGCATTGAAATGGGGCCCAACGAATATCCAATTAAAGCTGAGGCAAGATTAAAATTCTATTTCAAACATTTTTTACCTTTTATAACAAAAGTAAAAGGAGACATGTCGCTTAAAAAGATTGATGAAGCTCTAGATACATTTGGTCAATTACTTAAACGAAATCCAAAATTGAAAATATAATTTGGTTTGATAGTATGTCAATTCATGGCTTTTTCTGAACTTTGCAAGTAAATAATACTTCATCTTATGACAAACAACCAACTCGAAAGAATTATTGATAATTTAGATACTGTTTTCAGGGGCGATGCCTGGCACGGACCTTCAGTAATGGAGTTTCTGAATTCGATGCCGCTGGATATTGTAGATGTACAAAAGAATTTTTCAAAGCACACCATTTGTCAAATTGTATTTCATTTGGCTGCATGGCGAAAGTTTGCTTACGAGAAACTAAATGAAAATATTCGATTTGATTTGGTTGACGAGGCCGATAATTATGGAAATGAATCTGATATTACGAAGGAAAACTGGCCATTTTTGGTAAAAAACCTAAAAGAGTCTCAAGATAAATTGATGGAAAAACTATCAGAGTTTGACGACTCCCTACTTAATAGATTAGTGCCTGGGCAAGATTATGATTTTTATAAACTCCTAACCGGCTTGATTCAACACGATACCTATCATCTTGGTATGATCTGGGTTCTGTGGGACTAATCAAGATTAAAGATAAATTTTCATTCAAATTAAAAATTTAAAAAAATTCACGTTAGGGAATTTATAGCAATAAAAACTCTTTATCAGTAAAGAGTACCTACTTATGGAAGAATTACAAACAACAGAACTTGATCGAATCAAGACATTACTCAATGCCACCTTCCATGGTGGTGCATGGCACGGTCCATCGGTTTTAGAAAACCTCAAAGATATAAAACCAAAAACAGCTGGTGTTCGTCTGAAGAATACCCATACAATAGCTGAATTGGTATATCATATAACAACTTGGCGAATCTTTGCATTGAAAAAGATTCAAGGTGATGAGGAGTTTATGATAAAAACCGAAAAACAAAACTGGGGAAATATCATTGAGGTTGATGAATTTGAATGGGAAACCTTACAGATGGAGCTTACTCTCAGTCACGATGAATTGATAAGTGCATTGGAAGAAAAAGACGATAGTTTTCTGACAGAAATAGTGCCGGGAGCTGAATATGATTTTTACACTTTATTACATGGAATCATTCATCATGATT